>NZ_LPMU01000002.1:0-152172 GCF_001534535.1 Burkholderia sp. MSMB1459WGS | reverse complement strand
ATGACGGAAAGGCCGATGAAACATGCGACATCTGTATTTAGCTGGCGCTACGACATCTGAATCCGGGTATGACATTGTGTTGTAGCAGCTAAGTTCAAATGTCCGCTTCCGGCTAAGTTCAATGTCCGTTTTTCGACCCGTCGCAAGCTGACCGACCGCTGGCAATCCAGCGCCGGAGGCTGCGATGGCTGCAACGGAACGGATCACGATGACGATGCGCGAGCTGGACCGATTCAAGGTCATTCAGGACGTAGCCGACGGCAAGCTCAAACCATGGCGTGCGGCGGAACGGTTGGAACTGACGACCCGGCAGGTTCGCCGACTGGTCGCCAGATTGCGGGAACACGGACCTCAAGGTCTTGTGTCGGGACGGTATGCGAAGCCCAGCAACAACCGGCTGGACGCGGTAATTGTGGACCGGGCGCTGTCGATCATCCGCGATCGCTCGCCGATTTCGGGCCGACGCTGGCCTGCGAGAAGCTCTGGGAGTGTCACGGCATTCGGCCGGCCAAGGAGGCGGTCAGGAAGCTGATGACGGAGGCCGGGTTATGGATTCCGCGTCGGCAACGACCGCCGAGCCGACCGTCTGGCTGAAATCACTTTTAAATCGCCGGCGGGCGGACATCTGACGGACATCTGAATCCGGGTATGGCACGCGTTATCAAACCCGGATTCAGGCGATGCGAAACACGGAATTGCATCGTAATCCAAATTGTTTAGGTGTCGACCATCCTCTGCGCGATCGCGTCGCGCTCGACCGCACGCACGCTGGCGGCCGCCGTGCCCTTTGCCGCATCGATACGCCGGATGTCCAGCGTCGGTGAATCGATCAGCCTCGTATCCCGGGCCGTCGCGATCCCCCTGAACCGTCCATTCACCCTGCAACTACCACTACTGCCAGTACCTGCGCTGTCCGTGGCCTCTTAATCTTGTCGTCACCACTGGCGCGCCGTCGAAGGCCGCGCCGCTTCGACTGGAGACACGAAAGATGCCATTTGACTGGACGCAGGAGCAGCACGCGACGCGTACGCGGTTTCGCGATATCGGCGCGGGGATCGCCGCTGCCGTCGAACACGACGGCAACGCGCCCGCCGGGTTCGACGAAGCCGGCTGGACGCGGCTCGGGCACGAAGGACTGTGGGACATGATCGTGCCGGAGACGTATGGAGGCGACGGTCACGGCTGGTGGCATTTTTCCGCGGCGCTGGAAGGGCTTGCATCGTCGATCCGCCGTCCGGCGCTGCTGCTGTCGGTGATCGCGCAGGCCGGCATGGTGCGCGCGCTCGAGCGATATGGCACGGCGGCGCAGCAGGACCGCTATTTCGGCGCGATCCTGCGTGGCGAACTGAGCGCGACCGCGATCGCCGAGCCGGGCACCGGCACCGACGTGCGCAGTATCGCGACGACGCTCGTCGAGCACGGCGACGGCTACCGGCTGACCGGCAGCAAATTCAATATCGCGCATGCACCGCTTGCGCGTTTCATCCTCGTCGTCACGCGCATCGAAACGCCGGGTCGGCGCAACACCGCGCTCGTGATCGTCGATCGCGACCAGCCGGGCATGACGGTGGCCCCGCCCGACCGCAAGCTCGGCCTCGACGACCTGCCCACCGGCGCGCTGCATTTCGACGACTGTCCGATCATGCGCGGCCAACTGCTCGGCGAACCGGGTGCCGGGCTCGGCAACCTGATCGACATCATCTCGCTCGGCCGTCTCTATTACGGTCTCGTCGCCGCCCAGGTGACGGCGCCCTATCTGCACGATGCGATCGGCTATTGCCGCGAGCGACGCAGCTTCGACAGCACGATCGACACGCATCAGTACGTGCAGCGCCGCCTCGTGGACCTGCAGATCGGCATCGAGCGCGGCACGTGGCTCGCGCGCGGCGCGCTCGCGCAGTTGCTGACGGATCATCCGCAAGCGTTGATGACGTGCTCGATCGCGAAGCTGGTCGGCGCGCAGGATCTCGTCGACAGCGCGCTCGGCCTCGTGCGGCTGTACGGCAGCCTCGGCTACCAGGCCGGGCCGGTGGCCGCGTTCGCCTCGGACGCGCTGGGCTTCATGAGCGTCGGCGGCACCGAGGAAATGCATCGCAAGAACATCTTCAACCAGATGATGCGCGCCGGCTGATCGCCCGCGCCATCGCCACGCGTACCACGCGCCCTACAGGAAACCACGCATGACACCGACGAACCGACGCCCTTCCCGCCTGCGCCGCTCCTGGCTGTTTCTCGCCGGCGCCGATCACGATGCGCTCGTTGACGGCACCGCGAGCGGTGCGGACGTCCTGATCCAGGAACTGGAAACCTTTACTCCTCCCGACCGGCGCCCGGCCGCGCGCGAACTGAGCGAGCGGGTGCTCGCGGGCTGGCGCGATGCCGGCGTGCTGGCGTCCGTGCGCGTGAATCCGCTCGACGCGGGCGGCATCGACGACCTGCGCGCCGCGATGCGCGGGCGCCCGGACATCGTGATGATGTCGTACGTCGCGACGCCGGAGCAGGTCGTCGCGCTCGACGAAGCCGTCACACGTTTCGAGCGCGAGTACGGTATCGCACCGGGCTCGACCGAGCTCGTGCCGAACATCGAGACGACGCTCGGTCTCGTGAACACGATGGCGATCGCGCGCTCGAGCCCGCGTGTGTCGGCCGTGCTCGTCGCAACCGAGGACATGGTGGCCGACATGGGCGCCGAGCGCACCCGTGCGGGGCGCGAGCTCGACTACGTGCGCTCGCGCTTTCGCGTCGAATGCGCGGCGGTCGGCGTGACCGCGATCGACTGCCCGTACAGCTATGCCGACAACGAAGGTGCTGAACTCGACATGCGCGTGTCGCGTGGCCTTGGCTACCAGGCGAAAGCGATCGTCAACGCGCAGTTCGTGCCGGTCGTCAATCGCGTACTGACGCCGACGGCCGATGAAGTCGCCCTCGCCCGCCGCGTGATCGACGCGTTCGATCACGCGCGGCGCGCCTCCGGCGGCCGTCGCGTTGCCGCCGCCGTCGTCGACGGCTTCCTCGCGGAGGTCCCCGACTATCTCGCCGCGCATCGGTTGATCGCCCGCGCGACGCAATTCGGCATCGCATGAGTGTCGCCATGGATACGATCGCAACGCGCCTGAAGGCGCTAAAAACCCTCGCCCACGCTGCGCCGCACGTGGCGACCGACAACTGGGCCGGCACGCCGCACGCGCAGTTCGAACGCTGGCTCGACGAGGCCGTGAGCGCCGGCGCACTCGAACCGCAGGTGACGACGCTGTCGACGCTCCACCCGGACGGACGGCCCGATGCACGGTCCGTCGTGCTGCTGAATGTGGACGCTCGCGGCTGGCATTTCGCGGCGAACGCGTGCAGTCCCAAGGGGCGCCAGCTCGCGAACCGGCCGTTCGCGGCGCTGACTTTCTACTGGCCCGTGATCGCGAGCCAGATCCGGCTGAGCGGCCCGGTCGAGCGGTTGCCGGCCGCCGAAGGCCACGCCGATTTCGCGGGCCGCCCCGAGCGGTCGCGCGCGAGCATTCTGGCCGGACGGCAAAGCGAACGACTCGACGATCCCGCCGACCTGACGCGTGCGATCGACGCGCAGCTCGAGCGTCTGGCCGCCGACCCCGCGCTCGTGTCGGAGGACTGGCACCTGTATGCGCTGGCGCCCGACGAAGTCGAGTTCTGGCGGGCCGACAGTTCGCGCCGTTTCGCGCGGCAGGCTTACCGTCGCGCCGGCGCGCGCTGGGAACGGTGTGCGCTATGGCCGTGATGTCCGCCGAAGCGCCGTCGCTGCCGCGCGACGGCATGCATGACCGCCTGCACGACGACACGCGGCTCGCGCACGCGGGCCGCGACAGCGCCGCGTGGCACGGCTTCGTCAATCCGCCCGTCTACCATGCGTCGACCGTGCTCAGCCCGACGGTGTCGGATCTGTTGAACCGCACGCAGCCGTATATCTACGGCCGTCGCGGCACGCCGACGACGGAAGCGCTCGAGCGCGCGGTGACGAGCCTCGAGGGGGGAGCCGGCGCGGTGCTGTGCCCGTCGGGCCTGTCCGCGTGCACGCTCGCGCTGCTGTCGTGCCTGAAGCCTGGCGACCATCTACTGATGACCGCATCGGTCTACGGCCCGGTGCGTCACGCATGCGAAGGCGTGCTTGCGCGGCTCGGCGTCGAGACGACGTGGTACGACGGCAGCACGCCCGTCGCAGCCGCGTTTCGTCCGAACACGCGCGCGCTGTACGTCGAAGTACCCGGGTCCTACACGTTCGACATGCATGACATCCCTGCCCTCGTGCGGCTCGCGCACGCACACGGCGCCCAGGTCATCGCGGACAACAGCTGGGCCACGCCGCTGTTCTTTCAGCCGCATGCGTTCGGGATCGACCTGTCGATCCAGGCCGCCACCAAGTATCTGGTCGGGCACTCGGATGCGATGCTCGGCACGGTGTCGGCCAGCGCGCGCGCGTGGCCCGCGTTGAAGCAACTGCATGGCGATCTCGGACTGTGCGCGGGCCCCGACGACGTGTATCTCGCGCTGCGCGGGTTGCGCACCCTCGGCGTGCGGTTACGGCAGCACCAGCGCAACGCGCTCGCGGTCGCGAGCTGGCTCGACGGGCGTCCCGAGGTGCAGCGCGTGCTGTATCCGGCCTTGCCGGGCGACGACGGGCACGCGCTGTGGCGCCGCGATTTCCGTGGCGCGTCGGGGCTGTTCTCGGTCGTGCTGCAGCCGGCTCCCGCGCACGCGATTGACGCGTTTCTCGATCACCTGACGCTGTTCGGGCTCGGCTATTCGTGGGGCGGCTACGAGAGCCTCGCGCTGCCGTTCGAGCTGGAGGCGCACGGCCTCGCGGCGCGCTGGCCGTCCGGCAGCCGCGGCGTGCGCCTGCACATCGGGCTCGAGGATCCGGACGACCTGATCGCCGACCTGGCGGCTGGCCTCGATCGCTACGCGGCATGCGCGTCGATCGCCGCCTGCGAGGATGCGTCGCGATGCTGACCGTCTGGGGCCGCCGCACGTCGTTCAACGTGCAGAAGGTGTTGTGGCTGATCGGCGAGCTCGGCCTGCCCTACCGGCATATTCCGGTCGGCGGCGAGCACGGTTCGCTGCAGACGCCCGCATTCGCGGCACTGAATCCGACCTGCCGGATTCCGGTGATCGACTGGGACGGCGACGTCGTATGGGAGTCGCACACGATCCTGCGCTATCTGGCCGCGCGGGTGCCGAACAATCCGTTCTGGTGTCGCGACACGTTCGCACGTTCGCGCGCGGAGCGCTGGATGGACTGGTCGCAGACCGCGCTCGAACCCGACGTGATGACCGGACTGTTCTGGGCACTCGTGCGAACGCCACCGGAGCGGCGCGACGATGAGATCGTGCGCGACAAGGCCGCGCGCAGCGCCATGCATTACCGGCTGCTCGACCGGCTGCTGTCGACCCAGCCGTTTCTCGGCGGCGCGACGCCGGGCCTGGCCGACATTCCGGCCGGCGCGACGCTGTTCCGCTATTTCTCGCTCGACGTCGAGCGGCCGCCGCTGCCGCACGTCGAAGCCTGGTACGCCCGCCTGTGCCGACGGCCCGCCTACCGCGAACAGGTGATGGTGTCGTTCGACGCGTTGCGCGGCCAGCCGGGCTGATCTTCTACCGACTACACGACATGACGCACTTCGCACTTCGTCCGATCCTGATCGTGCTGCATCGCGAACAGTCGAGCCCCGGCCGGATCGGCCGGCTGCTCGCCGCGCGCGGCCATCCGCTCGACATCCGCCGTCCGCCGCTCGGCGATCCGTTGCCGGCGACGCTCGCCGACCATGCCGGCGCCGTGGTGTTCGGCGGCCCGATGAGCGCCAATGACGGCGATCGCTGGATCCGCGACGAGATCGACTGGATCGGTGTGCCGCTGCGCGAGGCGGCGCCGTTTCTCGGCGTCTGCCTCGGCGCGCAGATGATGATCCGCCATCTGGGCGGTCGCGTGAGCGCGCATCGGGACGGGCGCGCGGAAATCGGCTACTGGCCGATCGCCGCGACGCCGGCCGGCCGGCGGCTCGGTTCATGGCCGTCGCACGTGTACCAGTGGCATCGCGAGGGCTTCGAGCGCGTTGCCGGGCTCGAGATTCTCGCGACCGGCGAGCATTTCGAGAACCAGGCCGTCCGTTACGGGCCGTGCGCGTATGGTGTCCAGTTCCATCCGGAAGTGAGCTATCCGATGATGCGGCGCTGGAGCACGGCCGCCGCGCACAAGCTCGCGGCACCCGGCGCGCAGGACCTCGCGACGCAGGCGAGCGAAGGCTGCCGCCACGACCGCTCGACGGCCGCGTGGCTCAGCGCGTTTCTCGACCGCTGGCTCGACGAGACGCCGGCATCAGGTCGGCACCGTCACGTCGGAGATGCTGATCAGCCCCCACTCGACCGCGCGCAGCACGGCTTCGTGCCGACGTGACACGTTGAACTTGCGGCGAATGTTCATGAAGTGGAAGTTGATGCACGACTCGGTCACGTTCAGGATGTGGCCGATTTCCCACGAGGTCTTGCCGGCCGCATGCCAGCGCAGGCACTCGACCTCCCGCCGGCTGAGGCGCGGCACGCTGTCGGGCGGTGCGTGGTAGCGCGTGCCGGCGATCGCTTCGCATGCGATGTCGCGCAACAGCGTGAGCGCGGCCAGATGCCGGTCGCAGCGCTCGCGCGTGGCGGCGAGATCGTCCGCGCTCGCGCACGACAGCATGCCGACTTCCCCTTTCGGGCCGTGCACGGGCAGCACGACGCCGCTGCGCATGCCGTACGCGGCCGCCGCTTCGTAGCACGGCCGTTGCCCGGGCAATTCGTACAGCGCGTCGTCCCAGACGAGCGGCAGCGCCGAACGAAAGCAATGCTGCAGCATCGGGTCGATGCGGTCGAACTGCCGCTGCCGGTACAGCGCCGTCCAGCCCGGCACGCCGCTGCTCCACTTGCGCGCGAGATCGAACGATGCGCCGGTAAACGGCAACACGATCAGCACGACCTTGTCGAATCCCATGCCGGCGGCCGCGTCGGTCATCCGCTGCCATGACGCGTCCGTGTCGCCGGGTACCAACCATTTCAGACAATCCAGTCCTTTCATACAAGCCACCCCGTTTATTCGTTGAAATCTTCAATCAGGCGGACTTGCGCAACCGGTTCGAGGCGTTGCGCGCGAACGGGCCGCGCTAAACCGCCTCGGTCAGTCGTCGCCGACCCGCCTGCTTCGCGTCATCCAGCGAAGCCGCGACGTCGAACGGAATCCCGAACGCCTTTTCGATGCCGGACGCGTTGGCAATGGCCGCTTCACGCTCGTTCGGGTCCGGTTCGACCGACACGAGCGCGCGGCAGACCGCGGCAAGCGCGGCGCGGTTCTGCTTGAGCCACATGCCGCGCTCCTTGCGGTCGTCGTGCGGCTCGTCGGGGCGGGCCGGCGGAAAGATCATGACAAACGGCTCGCCGTGCCGCATCAGCGCATGCATGTCGTCGAGCCAGCGTTGTGCGTAGCCGGGGGATGCGATTGCATCGTTGCGCACGACGACGAGCGGAAATTCCGCGACGTCGAATACGGCGAGCGTCGCCAGTGCGGGCGGCGTGTTTCCGGCGTGGTGGGTAGGCATCGGGTCAATCTCCATCGAATTGAACAGCATGGGTCGGAACGGGCCGCGCAGCACTCGCTTCATCGTTTGGCGGCGGCCCCGGGGCCGAACGGCGGGCGGGCGAGCCACACCACCGCGATCACGGCGAGATACACGCAGCCGAGCGCGAACGACACGTCGTTGAACGAAATCTGGTACGCCTGCGCATCGACCAGGTTGCCGAGCAGCGCCGCCGCGCGTTGCGGATCACCGCCGCCGAGCTGCGCGAGCTCCGTGCGAACGGCCGGATCGAACTTGCTCACGTGTTCGCTGAGCTGCGCGTGATGCAGGATCGCGCGCCGGTCCCACAGGAACGACGTGATCGACACGGCGAAGCTCGCGCCGAGCGTACGCAGAAACGTCGACAGGCCGGAGCCGGCGGCGATCTCGTCCGGCTTCAGGTCGGACAGCAGGATGCTGTTGATCGGCATGATGAACAGCGCGAGGCCGAGGCCCTGCAGCAACTGGATCAGCGCGATGTGCGTGAAGTCGACGTCGGGCACGAAGCCCGCGCGCAGGAACGACGACGTACCGAGGATCGCGAACGCGCAGCACACGAGCACGCGCATGTTGAAGCGCGGCGCGTACTTGCCCATGAACGGCGTCATCAGCACGGGTATCACGCCCATCGGCGCGACAGCCAGCCCGGCCCAGAACGCCGTATAGCCGAGCGTGCGCTGCAGCCACTGCGGCACGATCACGTTGACCGCGAAGAACGCCGAGTACGCGAGCACGAGCGTCAGCGTGCCGGCCGCGAAGTTGCGATGCGCGAACAGCCGCAGGTTCACGATCGGGTTCGGCTCGTTGAGCTCCCAGATCAGGAACAGCAGGATCCCGAACGCGGCGACCACGGACATCACGACGATGAACGTCGAGTTGAACCAGTCGGCCTCGTTACCCTTGTCCAGCACGATCTGCAGCGCGCCGACGCCGACGACGAGTGCGGCGAGACCGACGTAGTCGACGCGCGCGGCGACCGTCGTCTCGACGCGCGCGCGCATCTGCGCGAACACGCACATCGCGGCGAACACGCCGATCGGAAGATTGATCAGGAACGCCCAGCGCCACGAGTAATGTTCCGTCACCCAGCCGCCGAACACGGGGCCGGCGATCGGCGCGACGACGGTGACCATCGCGATCATCGACAGCGCGAAGCCGCGCCGCTGCGGCGGGTAGATCGACAGCATCAGCGCCTGGGTGGTCGGGATCATCGGGCCGGCCACGAGGCCCTGCAGCGCGCGGAACGCGACGAGCTGCGGCAGGTTCTGCGCGAGGCCGCACAGCAGCGACGCGAACGTGAACGCCAGCGTCGCCCACACGAACAACCGCACTTGTCCGACGCGCTTGACGAGAAACCCGGTCAACGGCAATGCGATCGCATTGCTGACCGAGAACGTCGTGACGACCCATGCGCTCTGCGTCGTGCTGACGCCGAAGTTCCCGGCGATCGTCGGCAGCGAGACGTTCGCCACGGTGCCGTCGAGCACCTGCATGAACACCGCGAGCGCGAGGCCGAACGTCGTCAACGCAACGCTCGACGGACGAAAGCCGGCGTCCGCGGCCGGCATCGGGCCGCTCATCGCACACGCTCCGCACGCACCGCCGCCGGCAGGTTCGCATGCACGATGTCCGCGATCAGGCTGTCGGCGCGCGCGAGCTCGTCGCGGTACACGTCGGTCCGAAACACCGGCGAATCCTGCTCGCGACGCGACAGCATCGCGCCGCTACGGTCGTGCTGGTCGACGCGCACATGCATCGACAGGCCGATGCGCAGCGGATGCGCGTCGAGTTGCGACGGATCCGTCAGTTCGATGCGCACCGGCAATCGCTGCACGATCTTGATCCAGTTGCCGGTCGCGTTCTGCGCGGGCAGCAGCGAGAACGCGCTGCCGGTGCCGACGCCGAGGCTCTGCACGCGGCCCGTATACCGCACGGCGTTGCCGTACAGGTCGGCCGTCAGTTCGACCGGTTGCCCGATCCGCATGTGCTCGAGCTGTTTTTCGGTGAAGTTCGCGTCGACCCACAGCTCGCGCAGCGGTACGACCGCGAGCAGCGGCACGCCGGGCGACACGCGCTGCCCGACCTGCACCGTGCGCTTGGCGACGTAGCCGGTGACGGGCGCGACGATGTCGGTGCGTGCACGGGCAAGATAGGCGGCGCGCAGCCGCGACGCCGCAGCTTGCACGTCGGGATGCGACGCGACCGCGGTGTCGTCGACGAGCGCCTTGCTCGTCTGGTGCTGTTCGCTCAAGGTCGCGAGCGCGCTTTGCGCGGCGGCGTACGCGCTTTGCGCGGACGTCAGCGTGTCGAGCGCATGGGCGAGCTCCTCGCGTGAGATCGCGCCGGAGCGGCCGAGATCCTCGCGGCGCCGGTAGTCGGCCCTTGCCTTGTCGAGCGCGGTGCGCCGCGCGTCCAGGTCGGCGCGCGCGCCGTCGATGCTGTTCGCGAGCCCGCGCTCGTTGCTGTACAGGCCGCGCACCTTGCGCACGGTGGCCGCGAGATCGGCCTGCGCGGCCGCGAGCGCGATCTGCGCGTCGCTCGCGTCGAGACGGACGAGCGGCGTGCCGGCGCGGACGAGGTCGCCGTCGTCCGCGTCGATCGACACGACGGTGCCCGTCACCTGCGGCGTCAGCTCGACGACGTTGCCTTGCGCGTACGCGTTGTCGGTGGACTCGTACCAGCGGCCGACGATTCCGTACCAGATACCCCACCCGGCGATGCCGACCGCGAACGCGGCGACGAGCGCACGTACGAGGTGCTTGCGTCTGGCGGGCGGCGGCGTGGCCGGTGCGGCGCCGCCCGGTACCGGTTGCGTGCGGGCGTCCGCCCCACCTGGGGCGCGTGGCGCACCGGTGTGGTCGGCCGACGGGTGCTGGCGGGCACTGGCGGGATCGGCGGCTGCGGGCCGCGCGGGAGTCTGCAGGGTGTTGTCGCTGCTCATGGTTCGATGTCAAGGACGGTTGGAAGGCGTGGCGGCAAGCGCAACGTCGTCGGGCTCGGCGCGAAAGCCGCCGCCGAGGGCTGCAACGAGCTGCAGCGACTGGTCTGCGCGCTGGGCGCGCAACGCGGCGACTTCGCGACTCGCGATCAAGAGCTGCTGGCGCACGACGAGCGCGTCGAGGTAACTGCCGACGCCGGCCCGGTAGCGCGCGTCCGCGAGCCGCCATGCATCGGTGGCGGCATCGAACGCGCGCTGCTGGGCATCGGCCTGCACGGCGAGCGCATGCAGCCGGTGCAGATCGTCGGCCACCTCGCCGATCGCGCCGATCAGCGTCTTGTTGTAGGCGGCGACCGCGACGTCGTATTGCGCGTCGCGCTTGCGCAGCACGCCGCGCCGTTCGCCGCCGTCGAAGATCGGCAGGCTCACGGCCGGGCTGACGTTGTAGGTGCGCGAGGCGGCCTGGAACAGCGATGCGCCGCCGCGCGTTGCAAGACCGATCAGCGCGGTGAGACTCACGTCGGGCAGGAAGTCCGCGCGGGCGGCCGCGACGTTGCGGCTCGCGGCCTCCACCCGCCAGCGTGCGGCGACGAGATCGGCGCGCCGGCCGAGCAGCGCGGCCGGCAGGTCGGCCGGCACCGCGAGCGCGGCGGCGGGCAGCGGCGCAGGCCGCGCGAGCGCGAGGCCGCGATCGGGGCCTGCGCCGAGCAGGATCGCGAGCGCGATGCGCGCGCTGTCGACCGCCTGCGCCGCGCGTGCCTGCTCGCGCATCGCGGTCGCGACTTCGCTTTCCGCCTGGCGCTGCTGCGCGACGTTGTCGATGCCTTTCATGACACGCTGTCGCGTCAACGACAACGCTTCGTCGGCGCGGTCGTATTCGGCCTGCGCGACGTCCTGCTGATCGAACGCATAGGCGAGATTCACGTAGGCCCGCGCGACGTTGACGGACAGCAGCACGCGCGCGGCCCGCGCATCGATCCGTGCGGCCCGCGCTTCGCCGAGCGCGGCTTCCCACGCCGCGCGGCGGCCGCCCCACAAATCGAGATCCCAGCTCAGGCCGAGATTGACCTCGCGCGTGTGGCTGAAGAAACCACCGCCCTCACCCGCCGAGAATTGCGTGCCGGACGTTCGCTCGCCTTTCGCGCTTGCACGGCCGACGAGGTGCGGCAGTCGGGCGGCCTGCGCTTCGATCACGAGCGCCTGTGCCTCGCGGGCACGCGCATCGGCGGTCGCGAGATCGGGATTGCCGGCAAGCGCTTCGTCGATCAGCGCATTCAGTTGCGCATCGTTCAGCGCAACCCACCAGTCGGCGGCCGGCCAGTCGCCGGCCGGCGCATGCGCGAGGCTGCGCGATGCGGCGAGCGTATCGGCGCCGCGCAGCGTACCGGCGGGCGCGAGCCCGTCGCGGCTCGCGCAGGCGCCTAGCAAGGCGAGCGCCACGGCGACGGCCATGCGCGACAGCGTGCGCAGCGTGACGGCATCGCGTGGCGAGGGAGCAAGTGCTGCATGCATCGCGTTCCTCTGCTTCGTTTGGGTTTGAACACGACTCGCATTGTTGGACGCTCGCGGGCAAAGCTGATAATGTTGTTTAGACAAAAAATAATGAATTCCGGCCATGCCCATCCGAGACGCTTCTCCCGCCCGCGCAGTGCAGCGCGCCAACGCCGATCCGAGCGAACGCGCGGACGGCCCGTCACTGATCGCCGTCTGGGGCGAGGACGACGGCAGCAACGCCTACCAGCTCGGCACGCGAGAGGTCGACTGGCACAGCCATCTGCGCGGCCAGGTGTTCTGCGTCGAAAGCGGATTCGCACACGTGCGCACGCCGCACGGTTCGTGGCTGCTGCCGCCGCATCGCGCGGGCTGGATTCCGCCGGGAGAGCAGCACAAGGTCAGCATCAGCGGTGCGTTGAGCGGCTGGAGCGTCGTGATCGCACCGGCCGCGAGCCGCCGGATGCCCGATCAGCCGTGCGTGATCGCGATCACCGAACTGATGCGCGCACTCGTGCGGCGCGCGGTGTCGTGGGCCGGTCAGGATCGGCTCGACATCGAGCAGGCGCGCATGAGCGTCGTGCTGCTCGACGAGATGCGCCGCGCGCCGCACGAACCGCTGCACTTGCCGATGCCGCACGACCGGCGGTTGCTGCGGATCGCCAACGCGATCCTCGGGCAGCCGCACGATGGCCGCACGCTCGACGCATGGGCCGAATGGGCCGGACTGTCCGCCCGCACGCTGAGCCGGCTGTTCGTCGCGGAAACCGGCACGAGCTTCGCGCAGTGGCGGCAACAGGCGCGGCTCACGCATGCGCTCGAACGTCTGGCGAACGGCGACAGCGTCGCCAACATCGCGGACGCGCTCGGCTATGCGACGCCGAGCAATTTCATCGCGATGTTCCGTCGCGCGTTCGGCGATTCGCCTGCCCATTACTTCGCGAAGCGCAAGCAGCCGTAATGCCGCACGGCATCGCACGGCCCCTATCACCCCTGCCAGTACTGCGCGCGCATCGACGTCGCTATAGTCGCCGTGCGACCGGCCGGTCGGTCGCCCAATGTGACCTGTGGAGGATGTCGATGTCGAATGCCGTCGGATCGGACAACACGCCGATCGTCTCCGAGCAGCAGCTCGCCGATCATCTGGCCGCCGGCTGCAAGCCGGCCGCGCAGTTCCGGATCGGTACCGAGCACGAGAAGTTCGTCGTTTCCCGCGCGACGCACGCGGCTGCGCGCTATGAAGGGCCGTCCGGCATCGCCGCGGTGCTGGCGCGGCTGCGCGGCGACGGGGCGCCGATCGTCGATGCCGGGCAGACCGTCGGCGTGATTCAGCGCGACGGCGCCGCGATCTCGCTCGAGCCGGCCGGCCAGCTCGAACTGTCGGGTGCGCCGCTCGATACGCTGCACGACACGCATGCCGAACTGCATGCGCACCTCGCCGCGGCCCGTGCAGCATGCGATCCGCTCGGCCTGCGCTGCGTGCCGCTCGGCTTTCACCCTCACCTGTCGCGCGACGCGCTGCCGTGGATGCCGAAGCAGCGCTACGCGATCATGCGGCGCTACATGCCGCGTGTCGGCACGCGCGGGCTCGACATGATGCAGCGCACCTGCACCGTGCAGGTCAACCTCGATTTCGCATCGGAAAGCGACATGGCGCGCAAGATGCGCGTCGCGCTCGCGTTGCAGCCGGTCGCGACCGCGCTGTTCGCGAATTCGCCGTTCCGCGACGGCCGCCCGTCGGGCCTGCTGTCGACGCGCGCACACACGTGGCTCGATACCGACGAGGATCGCTGCGGCGTGCCGGCGCTGTTCCTGTCGCGCAGCTTCGGCTTCGAGCGCTACGTGAGCTGGCTGCTCGACAACGTGCCAATGTATTTCGTGCGGCGCGGCGATCGTTATGCGGATGCGACCGGGCACACGTTCCGCGATTTCATGCGGCGG
Organism: Burkholderia sp. MSMB1459WGS; assembly: GCF_001534535.1. Lineage (NCBI taxonomy): Bacteria > Pseudomonadati > Pseudomonadota > Betaproteobacteria > Burkholderiales > Burkholderiaceae > Burkholderia > Burkholderia sp. MSMB1459WGS. The sequence goes on along the minus strand of NZ_LPMU01000002.1, from coordinate 138,195 downwards.
CGCATTCCGCATCTCGAAGGCGAGACGCCGACGCTGGGCGATTTCGCGGACCATCTGACGACGGTGTTCACCGAGGTACGGCTGAAGCGCTATCTCGAGATGCGCGGCGCCGATGCCGGCTCGCCCGACATGATGGTCGCGCTGTCCGCGTTCTGGACCGGCCTGCTGTACGATCCGGCCGCGCTGTCGGACGCCGGGACGCTGGCTGCCGCGATCGACCGCGGCACGTTGCTCACGCTGCGTCGCGACGTGCCGCGTACCGGGCTCGATACGCCGGTCGACGGCCGGTCGTTGCGCGCGATCGCGGCCGATGCGCTCGCGATCGCGCAGCGCGGCCTGCGCGCGCGGGCGCGCATGGATGCGGCCGGCCGCGATGAATCGATGTATCTCGCGCCGCTCGACGAGATCGTCGCCGGCGCGCCGACCCAGGCCGAACACTGGCTGGCCCGCTATCGCGACGCGTGGGCCGGCGATGCGACGCGGATCCATGACGAAGCCGCCATCTGAGCACGTCGCGCCGGGCCGCTCACGCGCAGCAGGCGAGCAGCGGCTCGTGAGCGAACTCGACGCCGATCGGCAGCGCGTGGCCGCGTCGCCGCGTACGGACGGCGTGCGCGAGCGTCTCGAACAGCCGAGCGGTATCGGCGAACGACAGGCACGCGTCCGTGATGCTCTGCCCATAGCGCAGCGGTACGCCGGGCACGAGATCCTGGCGCCCTTCGATCAGGTTCGACTCGATCAGCACGCCGACGATGCGCGTATCGCCGGCCGCCACCTGCGCGGCGACTTCCGCGCCGACTGCGAGCTGATTCCGGTACTGGCGGCGGCTGTTGCCGTGACTGACGTCGATCATCACGCGCGGTGCGAAGTGCGCGGCCGTCATGCGCTCGCACGCGGCATTCACGGCGGCCGCGTCGAAATTCGGCTCGCGGCCGCCGCGCAGCACGACGTGCGTATGCGGATTGCCGGACGAAGCGGCCGCGCATAGCCGGCCGCCCGCATCGATCGACAGGAAGCGGTGCGCGTGCGCCGCCGCGCGCATCGCATCGACGGCGATCTGGACATTGCCGTCGGTACCGTTCTTGAAGCCGATCGGGATCGGCAGCGACGACGCCAGCTCGCGATGCACCTGCGACTCCACGGTGCGCGCGCCGATCGCGCCCCACGCGACCAGATCGGCCAGGTAGCGCGGCGACAGCGGATCGAGCAACTCGGTCGCAGCCGGCATTTCCGTGCCGTTGATGTCGCACAGCAACGCACGGGCCGTGTGCAGTCCGACGTCGATCCGGTCGCTACCGTCCAGCAGCGGATCGTTGATCAACCCCTTCCAGCCGACCGTCGTGCGCGGTTTCTCGAAGTACACGCGCATCACGATTTCCAGTTCGTCCGCAAAGCGCGCGCGTTGCAGCGCGAGCCGCGCCGCGTAGTCGCGCGCGGCGTCGGGATCGTGTATCGAGCACGGGCCGGCGATCACCACGAGCCGGTCGTCCGTGCCGTCGAGCACGTCGACGATCGCGCGGCGGGTCGTATGAACGGTGCGCGACGCGCGCCACGCCGGCGGCAGTGCGTCGGCCAGATCCGCAGGGGACGGCAAGCGCAGCACGGCGTCGCGGTTTGTCGTCCAGGCGTTTGCATCCATGGGGACTGCCCTCCTGTCGATAATTAACGAGACTTTTTACTACAGCGCGACTGTATTGAATGGTGCTTTCGACGCGCAACTAACATATTTATCAGTATCTAATTCATAACCTTATGAATGTGAAGAATAAGCGTCGGATTCGATAATCGGGGATCCGGCAATTTGCTGTTAGCGGGGCGTGAAATGGAGCGTGCATTCGGTTTTCATTTGAAACGCGGATGCGATTGTTGCGCGGCAATGCACGCACGGACGGCATTTTTACCAAGCTTCGCTATTCGTTCTGATAGTGGCGGCCCGATAGTCGTTCGATTAATTTTCGGATGCCCGATAGGCCATTCGGGCTCGAAAATATAAATCAACCCAGTCATTGCGGAGAGTCATCATGTCGAAGCGACATTACGAAACCCCCATTCACGTCAAGTATCGCGATACGGATTCGATGGGGCATGTGAGCAGTCCCGTCTATTACGACTATCTGCAGCATTCGTATCTCTGCTACATGTTCGACCTGCTCGGCCTGCCGCGCAGCGAGAAACTGCCGCACATCATGGTGAAGACACAGTGCGAATACCTCGCGCCGGCACAGTTCGGCGACAACCTGACCGTTCGCTCGAGCATCGTGCGCTTCGGCAGCAAGAGCTTCGATCTCGAACACCTGATGGAGCGCGACGACCAGACCATCGTCGCGCGCGGCGTGTCGACGCACGTGATGTTCGATTACGCGAACAACACGACGCTGGCCGTGCCCGACGAATTCAAGACGCGCGTGCTCGAATTCCAGGGGTCGCTGTAATGGGGGCGCGCCTGCTCGGGAGCGACACGTGAGCTGCGCGGTGGCGCGCGCCCGGCGCCGGATCGGCGCGATCGTCGAGCGGCGGGACGATCGCGCGATCGTGATCGTCCGGCATGCAGCGCAGGCATTGCTCGAGCCGGCGACGCTCGAGCGGCACCGCGCGCTCGCATGCCGCCATGAGGACGAGCTGGAGGTGCTGCTGCAGCCGTGCGGCGGTGTGCACGACGGCGTGCGGCCGCTGCTCGGCCGGCTGCGGGACGCCGGCGTGGCCGTGGCGCTCGACGCGGCGACGGTGGCCCACGACGCGTCGCTGCTCGAATTCGCGAGCTGGGTCACACGGTGTACGACGCCCGACGGTTCGGCGGCGGCCCCCGACGACACGGCCGTGCCCGGCGGTGCCCTGCTCTACGGGCTGGTCGTGCGGTGGCGCGATCTGCACGGCAGGTGGCGACGGCCGGGGCGCGACGGGGAGCCTGAACGCACGCCGCGGACCATCGCGGCGGACGCGGCCGAGCACCTCGTGGCCGGCGATCCCGACGCGCCGGTGCTCGGCGCGCTGCTCGACGCCGATGACGCGTCGACCGACGCGGCGCTCGACACGCTGTCGGATGCGGTGCGCGCGCGACGGATCTGTCTGGCGACGCGGGCGCGCTGGCCGCTCGCGCGACGGTTATGAGCGGCGTGGTCGCGCCGGCTGGCGGGCGCGCGTTCCTGGTCGGCATGATGGGTGCAGGCAAGTCGACGCTTGGCCGCGCGCTCGCGGCTTCGCTCGGCTGGGCGTTCGCCGACAGCGACGACGAGATCGAACGGCGCACGGGGCGCTCGGTCCCCGCGCTGTTCGATGTGGTCGGCGAAGGCGGCTTTCGGCTGCTCGAAACGCAGATCGTCGACGAGCTGACGCAACGCGCGAACGTGGTCGTCGCGACCGGCGGCGGCTCGGTCCTGAATCCGCGCACCCGCGCACGCCTGAGCGAACGCGGCAGCGTGATCTATCTGCATGCGGATCCCGATGTGCTGTGGCGGCGGACACGCGACGACACGCGGCGGCGGCCGCTGCTGCAGTCGGGCGAGCCGCAGCAGACGCTCGCCGCGCTGTACCGGATGCGCGACCCGCTGTATCGCGAATGCGCGCATGCGCTGGTCGATACGGCCGCACATGATGTCGCGCGCGCGACGGCGGAAGTATTGACGTTGCTGTTTGCGCGGATGAAGGCGCCGGAGTGACGGCGCTTTCGCTTCCCTGCCCTTCGAATCGAGCGCGCGTTCGGTATCACGCGCGTTTTTGGAACGGCGAGTTCGGATTCTTTATCGTGCTATTGTGATAAGAAAAGTTATCCAGATGGTAGTGTTGCGTGATCCAACTGCGTGTTCCGCGACAGAAGAATCGACGCGCCGCGCGCCGCGAATCCGTACTCGTCGAACCACCCGGCGCGGTGTCGTCGCGCGACACGTAACGTCTCCGTTTCGAATGCGCTCGTTGTCCGTGCAAGCGCAGGCCGTCGGCGGGTTGCTCGCGATCGAGGCCGGCAAAGCTGGGAGAGACGGTGCGCTGTAGAAAGCGAAATAATGACGAGGCGCCTGTTCGCTTTAGGGAAACGTTGAGCGGACGACTGCTCCGCTTTCCCGCGGCCTTTCCGGAATCGTTCGCCGTTCGCCGTTCGTCGATGTCCGGCCATCATCGCCGGACCGCCCGAAAGCCTTGTCCAGCAAGGCGCTACACGATCCAGATACATTGAAATGCAAAATATCGCATGCGATTTAATCGAATGCGCTTGACGTGGCCGGCCGTCAGGCGGAAACTGCGTCGCATGCGATCGAATCGCATCTGAGACAAACCAACCGACGGAGCAAATGATGAGCAAGATCGACAAAGTGCTGTACACGGGCAAGACGCATACGACTTCCGGCGGCCGCGACGGCGCCGCGCGCAGTTCCGATGGCCGCCTCGACATTCAGTTGTCGTCGCCGGGCAGCGCCGGCACCGGCACCAACCCGGAGCAACTGTTCGCAGCCGGCTGGTCGGCCTGCTTCATCGGCGCGATGCAGCTTGCGGCGCGCGCCGCGAAGGTGACGCTGCCGGCCGATCTCGCGGTCGACGCCGAAGTGGATCTCGGCACGGCGGGCAACGCGTACTTCCTGCAAGCCCGGCTGAACGTGAGCGTGCCGGGGCTCGAGCGCGACGTCGCGCAACGCATCGTCGACGCCGCCCACCAGACCTGCCCGTATTCGAAAGCGACGCGCGGCAACATCGACGTCGACATCCGGATCGCCTGAACGTTGCATCGGGCGGCCGAGCGCCGCCCTCCCGAATTCCCGATTCCTTTTCCATCGAGGTGAAACATGAAAGTCCAACTGATCGCTGCCCTGTTCGTCGCTGTTTCGGCTGCCGTGGCCGCTCCGGCGTTTGCCAATGAAGCCACCGTGACGCGTGCGCAGGTGCGCGCCGAACTCGCGCAGCTTCAACGCGTCGGCTATCCGCTGAACCGCGCGACCGACGCCACCTACCCGAACGATCTGCAGGCCGCGCTGACGCAGATCCACGCCGACGACGCCGTCGCGGCCAACGCCGCAGCGTCCGGCTACGGCAGCGACGGCGACACCGCGACGCAATCCGGTCGCCGGCACGTCGCAAGCGTGGCCGAGCGCTCGGTGTACTTCGGTCACTGAGCACACACGCGGTACGTGAACCCTGATTCCCTTTATCCCTGATTCCATTTTGTCGAGGTGAACGATGAAAACCCGATTGATCGCTGCCCTTCTCGTGGCTGTTTCCGCTTCTGCCGCCGCACCGGCGTTTGCCGACGAAGCCGTCGTGTCCCGCGCGCAAGTCCGCGCCGAACTCGTCCAACTGGCACAGGCCGGTTATCGGCCCGGCCGCGCGAACGATCCGCACTATCCGGACGACCTGCAGGCCGCGTTGACGCGCATTCATGCCAGCAACGCGGTGGCGGCCGATGCTGCGGCATCCGGTTACGGCAACGATGCCGCCGCCGCGACGCAGTCGGGTAGCCGGCCGGCGACGCGACTCGCCGAACGCTCGATCTACTTCGGTCATTGAACGAACGCGCGAACGGCGCCGATGGCCGGCGTGCGATGCGCAACCCCTGAATTCCTGAATCCCTGTCGAGGTGAATGATGAAGACCCAACTGATTGCCGCCCTTCTCGTTGCCGTGTCGGCTTCTGTCGCCGCACCGGTTTTTGCCGGCGAAAGCACTGTCACGCGTGCGCAGGTGCGTGCGGAACTGGCCGCGTTGCAGCAAGCCGGCTACCAGCCGAATCGCCCGAACGATCCGAACTACCCGGACAATATCCAGGCCGCGCTGAACCGGATTCGCGATGGCGGCGCCGTCGCGGCCGATACGCAGGCGGCCGGTTACGGCAGCGACGCCGGCGGCGCCACGCAGTCCGGCAGCCGAAACACGGTGCGTACAGCCGAGCGCTCGATCTATTTCGGCCATTGAGCGCGGTACGGCGAATTCGGCCGCCGAAGTTCACCATATAACGCGCATGCGATGTAATCGCATGCGCGTTATTATTTGCATCGTCCGGACTGCATCGTCAGCGCTACCTGTTCGCCTGATCCGGGATTATTCTGTGCGGCACCCCATCTTCCACCAAGGAGCCGCCGATGCCGGACGCCATGACCGGAAACGCGACAGGCGATGCGCACGTGCTCGACCGGGTCGTCTGGAATGCGCTCACGGGCAGGCAACGCCGTTTCGCGCTCGGCGAGGGTCGCGCACTGCGGTTCCCGGCGGCCATCGCGCCGTTTGCCGCGATCGACGACACGAGCCCGGCGTCGTTCGGCGCGCTGTGCGAACTGATCGCCGCACACGGACCGGCGGCGCTCGTCACGCCGGACGAGATCGAGCCGCAGGCAGGCTTGTCGGTGATCCGGCGCGCGACGTTGCTTCAAATGATCTGGCAACGGACGTTCGATCCGACGCACGACGCGGAATCTGTCCCGCTCGGCGAAGCCGACGTGCCGGACATGCTCGCGCTGACCGCCGCCGCGCAGCCGGGCCCATTCGGTCCGCGCACGTTCGAACTGGGCCACTACGTCGGCGTGCGCCGTGAAGGCCGGCTGGCCGCGATGGCGGGCCAGCGAATGCAGGTCGACGGATATACCGAGATCAGCGCCGTCTGCGTGGATGCCGCGTTTCGGCGGCAAGGGCTGGCGACGCGGCTGATCCGGTCGTTGATCGCGACGATCGGTGCGCGTGCGGAAACGCCTTTCCTGCACGTCCTCACGACGAATCAGGTGGCGATCGCGCGCTATCTCGCACTCGGTTTCGTCGTCCGTCGCGAGATGCACCTGCTGGTAGTGGGCGACGCGCGCACGTGACAACGCGGCCGGCGCGATTCCCGCGTCGGCCGCTTGCCGTATCCGGATGTTTTTATGCTTCGGTCGATCGGATCAGGTTGCCGCGCAGCGTGACGATCGCCTTCTGCACCTTGGCGAACTCGTCCGGCTTCAGCCCGGTAGCTTCGACCAGGTTCATGTCGAGCCCCTTCTCGCGCACGCGGCGACCGCTTTTGGTCAGGCTGACGAGCACTTGGCGCTCATCGGACGGATCGCGATGCCGCTCCAGATAGCCCATTGCCTCGAGCTTCTTCAGGATCGGCGTCAGCGTGTTGGATTCGAGGAACAGCTTCTCGCCGAGCTGGCCGACGGTCTGGTTGTCCTGCTCCCACAGCGCAATGATCGTGATGTACTGCGTATACGTGAGGCCGAGCTCGTCGAGGATCGGCTTGTATGCCTTGCCGAACGCGAGGTTCGCCGAGTAGATCGCAAAGCACAGGAATTCGGACAGCTTCGGCGCGGCGGACGACGGGGTTTCGGTCGGTTTCATGGACTTCCTCCAGCGACGCGAACGGTCGCAGACGATCGCATTATATATCGCATGCGATCTTATCGGAAGCATGATAATCGGCGTCGATAGGCCGACGCCCGCCGCGTTCGCTCAGCCCGGCTTGCGGCGCTTGCCGGTTCGCTGACGGCTGACCGACAGCAACGTGCACTGCACCGGATGCGCGATTTCGGTCGCGAGCCCGCCCGCGGCAAACAGCAGGATCATCAGCCAGCGTTTCATGCGTCCTCCACGACCGAAAGGCTCGCGCCGTCGGCGACCGTCGCGTCGAGCGTAGTCGGATCGACACCGTCGAGGCAGCCGAGATTGACGCGCCAGCATGCCGGGTCCTTGCGGGTCTGGTGGAACGGATAGACGCCGCACCGGCTGCAGAAATAGTGGCGCGCGGTGTGCGAGTTGAAGCGATAGCACGTCAGCACGCCCTCGCCTTCGACGATCGTCAGGTTGGCGGCGGCGAACATCGGGCTCATCAGCGCGCCGCGCCGGCGGCACAGGCTGCAGTTGCAGCGGACGGCCGGCGTGATGGCCGCGCTGACTTCGAATTTGACGGCCCCGCAATGGCAGGACCCTTTGAACCAGGTGGCAGACATGATGGGCTCCGAAACGGTCATGCCTGCTTTATAGCGAACCCGCGCGCGGGCGTTGTATCGCACTGTATCGACGGTCGGCGCAGATACAGGACATTGCAAATCCGCGGCGCACGCACTCGGTCCGGCACGTGCTGCATCCGCGCGATTGCCGCGCGCGTTTCGCGTTCTAGCGCCGCGAACGGCTCGGCTGCCGGCAGCGCGCGAGCCAGCGGCGCTGCCGGCCCCGCCCATTCGTGGACGACCCGCGTTGCGCGACGCGCAACGTCGCCGCTTTCGTTGGCGGCGGGCTGCGGCATGTCGCGTGACATGCACAAACAGAACGGCCCCGCTCGATTGCTCGAAGCGGGGCCGACCGGATGTGGGGCTGCTTACGCCAGCGACTCGGCACGTAACAGATTCGTACATGCTCCCTGTCTTGCGGCCGGTTTCCGAATGCCGGATGGCCGCTGCTTCAACGCATTCGGATCGGTAGTGATGCGGGCAAGCCCGGCAAGCGGAAAAGCGGCTCAGGCTCAGTAAGCGGACATCTCGACGCAGGGATCGACCTTGGACGGCGAGCAGATGACCGAGTACTTGGCGCTCTCGCGCATCAGCGCTTCGCCTTCGTGCAGCGCGATCTTGATCTCGGGGTGACGCTCGTACGCGAGGAAGGCCGAGCACACGACGGCGGACATCACGACGATGGAAAACACAAATTTTTCAAGGGTTTGGAAGCGTTCAGGCATGGTATGACCTTTCTCTCATGGCCGAAATTATACCTTGAGATAAGGGTTTTCCCTATAACCCTGTCTGCATACCGAGGATGCGTTCGAACGAGATGGGCACGACGCTCGCGCCCTTTTACCGGGGCAAGCGCGGCGCTACGGCCGGCAAGGCCCGCGCCGCCTATCCGGGGAAGAGAACGAAGGCTTGCCGCCCGCGCATCACTGCGGCGCCGACGCGCCGCTCGCCGCATTGCCCGGCCATGCCTTGCCGATATGGTCGATCAGCGACTTCGCGGTGCCCGTCACGATCGCCGCGTCGACACCCGACGTTTGCCACGAGCCGTCTGCTGCCTTCACGAAGGTCAGGTTCGCGCGCGACGGCGAGTAATCGGCGTTGCGCCACGTGACCACGACGTCGCACGAATACGTGCGATCGCCGAGCTTCTTGCAGTCGCCGTCGGGTTTCGCCGACACGACGTCGGCCGATACGGGCAGCGGCTGACCGAACAGCGCGTTCAGGCCGCCGTGGTTTTCCGCTTCGAGCGCGCGGCGCACGGCGGCGTCGACGTCGCTCGATCCGGGACCGTCGTGAAGCAGGTTGCAGGCGGCCAGCAGCGTCGAGGCGCCGGCGAGTGTCAGCAGCGTTTGAACCTTCATGGATATCCGTCGATCGGGGGAACGCCGCGTAGTCTGCAACGTCCGCGTGTCGTGCGCGGTATCCATTTGTAACCAATTGCACGCTGTCGGCAGCCCCGCGCGACTGTACGACGCCCTCGCCTACTGCCGCTCCTGCTTCACGCGGCTCACGAGCTGGGTCGGACTGACGAACTGCAGCGCGATCACGACCCACACGAGCGTGATGACCATGTAGATCATCGCCATCGCGTCGATCGACTGCGGCGCGCGCACGCCGGTCGAGAACACCGCGTAATACAGTGCGACGACGAGCGTCTGCGTGCTCGGGCCCGCGGTGAAGAACGTCAGCTCGAACATCCCGATCGTGCGCACCAGCACGAGCAGCCCGGCCGCGAGCATGCCCGGCACCAGCAGCGGCAGCAGCACGTAACGGAAATAGCGCCACGTGTTCGCGCCGAAGATGCGCGCGGCGGCTTCGAGGTTCGGATCGATCTGCTCGATGAACGGCGTCATCACGAGGATCACGAACGGCAGCGCCGGCACGAGGTTCGCGAGGATCACGCCCGGCAGCGTGCCCGCGAGCCCGATCTTGTACATCACGGTCGCCATCGGGATCCCGTAGGTGACGGGCGGCACCATCAGCGGCAGCAGGAACACCAGCAGCGCGAAGCGCTTGCCGCGGAACTGCACGCGTGCGAGCGCATATGCGGCCGGCACGCCGAGCGCGATCGACAGCAGCACGACCGCGCCGACCACCTCGACGGTCACCCACAGCACGCTCGCGAGCTGGAAGTCTTCCCACGCCTTCGCATACCAGTGCAGCGTGAAGCCTTGCGGCAACGGCGTGCCGAACCAGCGCGTCGCGACCGAATTCACCGCGACGGTGGCGATCAGCAGCATCACGTTCAGCAGGAAGAACGCCATCAGCGCCCACACGAGCGCCTTCCATGCGCGGCCGGCGAGGTTGCTTCTCATCCTGTGCGGTTTTCCCGTGTCGACGGGCCGCGCGTCGGGTGCATCGTGCTTCGGCGGCCACGTGCGAGCGGCATGATCGTCGGTCGCCATCAGCCCTTGCCTCCCGTCACCGCGCCCGTATAGAAGAAGCGGCGCGCGCCGAGCATCGACGCGACCACCAGCAGCTGCACGAAGCCCATCACGATCGCGATCGCCGACGCGAGCGAATAGTCGTAGCTCTCGAACGCGGCTTCGGCCGCCGCGATCGAGATCACGCGCGTCGGCCCGGCCGGCGCGCCGAGCAGCACGGCCGACGGAAATACCGAGAACGCCTGCACGAACGACAGGCACGCGGCCATCGTGAGCCCCGGCACGAGCAGCGGCAGGTAGATCTGCCGGAACTGCTGCCACGGGTTCGCGCCGAGCGTCGCGGCCGCGTGCGCGAGGGTCGGGTCGATGCCGCTGATGTACGACAGCATCAGCAGGAACGCGAATGGAAAGCCCGACACGATCAGCGACAGAAGCACGCCCCAGTAGTTGTGCGTGAGGCGCACTTCGTCCGTGTACAGGTGCAGCCCCTGCAGCGCCTGCGGAAACCAGCCGTTCGGCCCGAAATACGTGAGCATCCCGTCGGCGACGAGCACCGTGCCGAGCGTGACGGGAATCACGAGCAGCGTCGTGACGAACTTCTGGTATGGCGAGTTGCGACGCAGCGCGAATGCGACGGGCACCGCGATGCCGACATTGAGCAGCGTCGCGGGCACCGCGAGCTTCAGCGTGACGAGCACGGTCGGCCACATCGCGGTGTCGGTGAAGAACTGCACGTAGTTCGCGAGCGCGCCGCCGCCGTTCATCGGCTGGAACGACAGCACGAGACCGTACGCGAACGGATAGATGAACAGCGCGGCGATGAACGCGAGCGCCGGCGTGACGAGCCAGGCTTTCGCGTCGCGCGGCGCGCCGCCGGTCGCGAGCGTGCTCATGCGGCCTCCGCGCGAGACGCCGCCGTGCATGCCGCTTGGCGCAGCCCGTTCATTGCACGTCTCCCGGATAGACCAGCGTCCGTGCCGGCGCCACGCGCAGCCGCAGCGGTTCACCTTCCGCGAACTCCCCGGCCACACGCGCCCAGATCGCGCCGAACGGCGTGAGCGCGCGAATCAGCGAGTCGCGCCCGCCGTACTCGACGGTCTCGACGGTCGCGTCGAACGCGTTGTCGGCGCCTTCTTCCGCGCGCTCGACGTCGTCGGGGCGCAGCGCGACCACGACGTCCTTCGCGTCGAAGCCGGCCATCGGCACGCCCGCGAGGCGCACGCCGCCCGACGCGACGCTCACGCGATCGCCTGCCATTCCTTCGAGCGTAAACGGCAGCACGTTGCGATAGCCCATGAAGCGCGCGACATGCAGGTTGTGCGGGCGCGTGTACACATCCTTCGGCGACGCGACCTGCTGCACGACGCCCTCCTTCATCACGACGATGCGGTCGGCCATCGACAGCGCCTCGTCCTGGTCGTGCGTCACGTAGATCGTCGCGCGTTCGAGCTGCGTGTGGATGCGGCGAATCTCCGCGCGCATCTCGATGCGCAGTTTCGTGTCGAGGTTCGACAGCGGCTCGTCCATCAGCACGAGCGGCGGCTCGATCACGATCGCGCGCGCGATCGCGACGCGCTGCTGCTGCCCGCCCGACAATTGCCCGGGCAGCTTGCCTTCGTGGCCGACGAGCTGCACGAGCTCGAGGGCCTGCTGCGCGCGCCGCCGCGTTTCCTGCTTCGGCACGCCGCGCATCTTGAGGCCGAAGCCGACGTTGTCGAGCACCGACATGTGCGGAAACAGCGCGTAGTTCTGGAACACCATCCCGAAGCCGCGACGCTCGGGCGGCAGCACGTCGATGCGCGTGTCGTCGAGCCAGATGCCGCCGCGCGTGAGCGGCTGCAACCCGGCGATGCAGTTCAGCGCGGTCGATTTGCCGCAGCCCGACGGGCCGAGCAGCGCGATGAACTCGCCGCGCCGGATCTCGAGGTCGAGCCCGTTCAACGCGGCGACCTGTGCGCCTTGCGCATTGGTGAAACTGCGGCACACGCCGTCGAGCCGCAACCGTTCGAAACCGTGCTTCATTCCACGAACTCCATCGACGCGGGCGCCGCGGCGCCCGCCGGTTCAGCCATCACTTCGATTTCTGCGAACCGATCTCGCGATCCCACTTCTGGAACGCGGCGACCATTGCCTGCGCGCTGAGCGGCTGCACGTGCGGTCGATCGGCGAGCAGCTTCGCGTATTCGGGGCGACCGAACTTGCGAACGACTTCCTGGCTGTGCGCGGGCGCCATCTCGAGCGTCACGCCCTTCACCGCCGGCCCCGGATAGAAGTACCCGTCGTCGTAGGTCATCGCCTGCTGCGCCGGTTCGAGCAGGAAATTCATCAGCTTGAACAGCACGTCGAGCTTTTCCTTCGGCACGCCCTTCGGGATCACCATGTAGTGCGCGTCGTTGACCCACGTCATGTTGTCGAACGCCTGGATTCTGAATTCGGCTGGCACGATGCCGAGCGCGCGCGGGTTGAGGTCCCAGCCGGTGACGGTCACGGTCATGTCGCGCGTGCCTTCGCCGAGCTCCTTCATCACCGCCGACGTGCCGCCCGGGTAGTACGGCACGCAGTCGTTCAACTGTTTCAGGAACGCCCAGGTCTTGTCCCAGCCGTTGATCGGGTCCTGCGGATTCTTGTCGCCGAGCACGTACGGCAGCCCCATCAGGAACGTGCGGCCGGGGCCCGAGTTCGCCGGGCGCGCATAGATCAGCTTGTTCGGGTGCGCCTTGCACCAGGCGAGCAGTTGATCGGGGGTCTTCGGCGGGGCGCTCACCTTCGCGGGGTTGTATTCGAGCAGCGGGCCGGCCGGCATGTAGGTGACTTCGAGACCGAAGCCCTGCGCGAGATCCTGCATCTTTCGCGGGCCGGGCGCGTACTTGTCGAGTACGCCGGGGAAGGCGGCCGCGTTGTCGGGCAGGAGCTTCTGCCACAGGTTCTGCTCGATGCCGGCGGCCAGCGCGTCGGTGCCCGTCAGCACGAGGTCGATGTCGGAGCGCCCCGCCGCCTGCATCGCCTTGATCTTGCCCGGCAACTGCGGCGCGGGTGCGTTCGTGAACGTGACGTTCGCGACGAGATTCGGATTCTTCTCCTTGAACGCCTCGATGGCCTTCTGCGTGAGCTGCAGGTTGCCTGCGACGTCGACGATGTTCAGCGATACGGGGGCGGCAACGGCTGCGGCGGCCGACAGCGCGAAGCCCAGTGCGAGTGCGATCCGGCGGACACGGCGAGCGATCGGGGTGGTGTTCATGTCTCCTCACTTCGGTCGGTGGATGGGACCTTTCTTGTCAGGAAATCATGACGGCGTTATACGATGTCGGTCAACAAAAAACCACGGAATCCGGGGCGGGACTTTCCCTGACAAAAACCCTTCTACGATGAGGCAATCCAGCAGGCAGAATGAACGCCAAGGGCCGAAATGGAGCGCTGAACGATATGAGTTAGGACATCGTATATCGATGCGAGATCAGGCTGAAACCGGGGCGGCGACCACGCACAACCGGCATATTTCGCGGGATGGATGCCAGGCCCGACGGACGTCCGGCGCGAGTAATCGAATCTTCGTGCCCGTTGTTTATCGACGAGTAGCCATTGGCGGAGACATGGCGAGAAAATGGCCCGGCGGGTCCCGCTTTCAGCGAGACAGGGACAATTCCCAGACCGCACTGAAATACTCGGCCAGTTCCTCGTTCGTCACGCTGCCGTCGGCAACATCGACCATGAGATCTTCGAGATCGGCTAGACGAGGAATCGAGATGCCCTGTCGTTCCATATACGTCAACGCACAAGTGAGGCCGGTACGCTTGTTTGCATCATTGAACACGTGGCCCCGTGCGATTGCGACGGCATAGGTCGCCGCAATGCCGAACACGTCATCGAGCCCCGCGTAATGGACATGATTGTCGACGCGTTGCAGGGCGGCCTCGACTCCGCCCCGGCCTGCATGCGCGAAACCGCCGAGGCCGCCGAGATCGCGGATGATCTCGTCGTGGATGGTGATGACGTAGTCGAGATCCAGCAAATCAGCGATCCTTCAACGCGATTAGTACGTCCCGGTGTTCCGAAATGACTTTTCGCGCCGCGCGAAGCACATCGCCTTTCTCGGTCTCGGTCGAAGCCTTGACCTCCGTCGTGGGACGAATGATTGCGCGGGGTTTCAGTTCAACCCCGTACAGCACCTTTCTCTTGGGAGCCATGACAGATACCCACTAAAAAAACGATAACAATCAGCCGCTTACCCCGTTGTCATACGGGTGGCCATATCACCGGCAATCATAGCACCCGACGGACCGGCGAAGGAGGCCCGGGACGGGCAAACGGTATCGGTGCGTCAATCCCTCGGACCGGAGCGACCTTCGCCGAGCGCGATCGTCTCGTTGGCCAGCCGCTCCGCATCACGCCACTCGCCGTAGCGGGATGCCGGATTAAGGTGCCCGACCTCGCCGAGATGGACGAGCTGGCTACCCACCCGGCCGTCAGCGTCTCGATGCGTTCGAAGCGCGAGCGGATCGTTGCGGCTTTCGACGACGATGCTCGGGAATGGCAGACGCGCAGCCGGGCGGTACAGGCGCAGGCGTGGCCAGCCCCTGCATCGATTTCCCGGATCGGCTACAGTGGGCGCTTTCGGCGCGCACCGCCCCGCCGCCGCGCCGCGAACCGTGCGCGAGCGCGGCGGCACGGGCGGGCGCGGATCATTCACTTCGACGAGCGAACCTTCATGCCCGATCTGTCCGCCTTCCCGATCACGCACAAGTGGCCGGCCCAGCACCCCGACCGTCTCCAGCTCTACTCGCTGCCGACGCCGAACGGCGTCAAGGTGTCGATCATGCTCGAGGAAACCGGTCTGCCGTACGAGCCGCACCTCGTGCGCTTCGACACGAACGACCAGATGTCGCCCGAATTCCTGTCGCTGAATCCGAACAACAAGATCCCCGCGATCATCGATCCGAACGGCCCCGGCGGCCAGCCGCTGCCGCTGTTCGAATCGGGCGCGATCCTGATCTATCTCGCGGACAAGACGGGCCAGCTGATCCCGAAGGATCTCGCGGGCCGCTACGAGACGATCCAGTGGGTGATGTTCCAGATGGGCGGCATCGGGCCGATGTTCGGCCAGGTCGGCTTCTTCCACAAGTTCGCCGGCCGCGACTACGAGGACAAGCGCCCGCGCGACCGCTACGTCGCTGAATCGAAGCGCCTGCTCGGCGTGCTCGACGCGCATCTCGCGAACCGCCAATGGGTGATGGGCGATACCTACACGATCGCCGACATCGCGATCTTCCCGTGGGTGCGCAACCTGGTCGGTTTCTACGAAGCGGGCGATCTGGTCGGCTTCAACGAATTCCGGCACGTCAAGCGGGTGCTCGACGCGTTCGTTGCGCGGCCGGCCGTCGCGCGCGGGCTCAATATCCCGGCGCGCGATTGAGACCGGGCAGCAGCGCGGGCTCGCCGTGTGCGGCCCGCGCGCTGCTCGAGCCGGGCCCGCCGCATTGCGCGGCGGGCATTTTTTGCCCGTGCGGTGCGCCGGCGTCACGCATCCGGCGGCGCTACTTTCCGCCACGCGCGTCCGGTGCAGGATTTTCCAGCCCCGCCAGCAGCTTTCCCAGCAGTAGCGACAACTGCGCCTGTTCGGCTGCCGACAACGCGGCCAGCAGGTCGCGCTGGTTGTCGATGTGCGCGACGACCGCTTCGTCGATCAGCGCACGTCCGGCGTCGGTCAGCGCGACCAGCGTGCCGCGCCCGTCGGCCGGGTTCGGCCGGCGCTCGACCCAGCCGGCCTTCTGCAGCCGGTCGATGCGCGCGGTCATTCCGCCCGACGACATCATCAGCGCGTCGTACAGCGCGGTCGGCGTCAGCGCGAACGGCGCACCGCTACGCCGCAGCGTTGCGAGCACGTCGAATTCGCCCGGCTGCATGCCGTAGCGCGCGAACAGAGGATTGAGACGGTCGCGCGCAATCACGAGCGCGGCTTCTTGCAGCCGCCCCATCACGACCATCGATGTCGCGTCGAGATCCGGGCGCTCCGCGCGCCATTGCGCGAGCGCATGCTCGGCTCGATCCATTAACCCTCCTCGGCTTGCCAGTTATCTTGACGTCGAGATAAATAGTCATTTATCTTGATATCGAGATACTTTACCTGAAAAACGCGCGGCGCCTCGTGGGCAGCCGCGCACCGATATCGAGGGCCTTGCATTGAATCGCTTCACTTCCCCCGGATGGCGGCTCGCCGCGATCGTGCTCGTCGGGCTGAACCTGCGGCCGGCGCTCGCCGCGGTCGGCCCGTTGCTCGACATGATCCAGCGCGCGACCGGTATCGGCGACGGCGCGGCGAGCCTGCTGACGACGATACCGATCCTGCTGATGGGGTTCGGCGCGCTGAGCGCGCGGCGCCTGCAGCGCGTCGCCGGGATCGCGGGCGGCGTGTGGCTCGGCGTCGCGTTGATCGGGCTGGCTTGCGCCGCGCGCGTCGGTGCGCAGCACGCAGGGTTGCTGCTCGCGAGCGCGTGCTGCGCGGGCATCGGAATCGCGATGGTGCAGGCGCTGCTGCCCGGCTTCGTGAAGGCGCATTTCGCGACGCGCATCGGCGGTGCGATGGGCGTCTACTCGACGTCGATCATGGGCGGCGCGGTGCTCGCGAGCGTCGTCGCGCCCTTCGCGGCGGCGCGCTGGGGCTGGCTCGTCGCGCTCGCGGGCTGGGCGTTGCCGGCGGCGCTCGCCGCACTGGCCTGGCCGCTGGCGAGCCGTGGCGGCGACGCGCCGGCCGGCGCGTCGCTGTCGGTATCGAATGCGCGACCATCGCGTTCGCCGCGCGCATGGCGGCTCGCGCTGTTCTTCGGCATCGCGACGGGCGCCTACACGCTCGTGCTCGCGTGGCTGCCGCCGTACTACATGCGGCTCGGCTGGTCGCCGACCGCGGCCGGCAGCCTGCTCGGCGGCGTGACGCTCGCGGAAGTGGTCGCGGGATTGACGATTGCCGCAACGATCGACCGCCTGCCCGATCGCCGGCCCGCGCTGCATGCGGCGATCGCGTCGCTGTTCGTCGGGTTGCTGACGATGCTGGCCGCGCCCGACGCGCTCGCGTTGCCGGCCGCGCTGCTGCTCGGCGCGGGAATCGGCGCGCTGTTTCCGCTGTCGCTGATCGTCACGGTCGACCACGCGGCCACGCCCGCCGATGCCGCGTCGCTGACGGGGTTCGTGCAGGGTGTCGGCTACCTGGTCGCCGGCTTGTTTCCATTCGCGGCAGGTGTCGTGCGCCAGCATCTCGCGGACCTGACGCCCGCGTGGGTCGCGATGGCGTGCCTGTGCGTCGCGCTATTCGCGCTGGCGGCGGGGTTTGCGCCGAAGCTGGCGCGGCACGTGGCGCGGGTCTGAGCGACGCGGGCGCGGGTGCGTTCAGCCCGCGCTCGCGTACAGCGTCGAATCCGCGAACCCTTCGGCGTCGAGCACGCGACCGATCAGGATCAGCGCGGTGCGCTCGATCTGCGTGCCCTGCACCTTGCCGACGATGTCGGCCAGCGTGCCCGTCACGCGTTCCTCGTCGGGCCAGCTCGCGCGATAGATCACCGCCACCGGGCAATCGGCGCCGTAATGCGGCAGCACTTCGTCGACGATGCGCGCGAGATGGCGCACGCCGAGATGGATCGCGAGCGTCGCGCGGTGCGCGGCGAGCGAGCCGAGCGCTTCGCCTTCCGGCATCGTCGTCTTGCCCGCGAAGCGCGTGAGGATCACCGTCTGCGCGACGTCGGGCAGCGTCAGCTCGACGCCGAGCGTCGCCGCGCACGCGGCCGTGGCCGTCACGCCCGGCACGATTTCGTACGGAATCCCGAGCGCTTTCAGGCGGCGGATCTGCTCGCCGATCGCGCCGTACAGCGATGGGTCGCCCGAATGCACGCGCGCGACGTCCTGCCCTTTCGCATGCGCGGCGGCGAGCAGCGCGACGATCGCGTCGAGATCGAGGTCGGCCGTGTTGACGACCTGCTCCGCGCGATGACCGTCGAGCACGGCGGCCGGCACGAGCGAGCCCGCATACAGGATCACCGGGCACGTGCGCACGAGGCGCTGGCCCTTTACCGTGATCAGCTCCGGGTCGCCGGGGCCCGCGCCGATGAAATACACCGTCATCGAAATTTCTCCGTCAATTCGTGGGATGACCGCTGCGTCGCGTCAGGCGCGCGCGGCCGGATCGAGTGCGTCGACGAGCGCCCGGACCGAGTCGAACGCGCGGTCGGCATCGGGCACCGGCGGCCGGCGCAGCATCACGACCGGCAGCCTGCGTTCGCGTGCGACGTCGAGCTTGGCCTCCGTGGCCGCGCCGCCGCTGTTCTTGCTGACGACGACGTCGATCCCCGCCAGCGCGAACAGCGCACGCTCGCCGTCGGGCGTGAACGGCCCGCGCGCGGCGACGACCTGTGCGCGGGCGTTGCCGGGATGCGCATCGAGGCAGCGCACGAGCCAGAACTGGTGCGGCGGGATCGTGTCGAGATGCGCGAGCGGTTCGCGGCCGAGCGTGAACAGCGGACGCCTGAACGGCGCGAGCGCGGCCTCGATGCCGGCCCAGTCGTCGACCATCCGCCAGTCGTCGCCCGGTTGCGGCGTCCACGGCGCGCGGCGCAGCGCCCATAGCGGCACGCCCGCGTCGCGCGTCGCCGCCGCGGCGTTCGCGCTGATTTGCGCGGCATACGGATGCGTTGCGTCGATCACGAGGCCGATGCCGGCGTCGCGAAGATACGCGGCGAGCCCGGCTGCGCCGCCGAAACCGCCGACGCGCACGTCGCAGCGCAAGTCGTCGGGCGTCTTGCCGAGGCCGGCGAGACTATAGACATGATGCGGGCCGAGCGCGCGCGCGATTTTCAGCGCATCGCCGGTGCCGCCGAGCAGCAGGATGCGCGGGCTCATCGCGCCTCCCCGACGAAGCGGCCTTGCCGGTCGATCGCGAACATCTCGACCGCGACCGACGGCGGCACGATGTCGCGCGCCACCTGCAACGCATGTGCGCAAACGAGATCGCCGAGCGGCACGCCGTCGGCCTGCGCGAGTTTCAACGCTTCCTGGCTCGTGTTCGCGGCGCGCATCGCGGCCTGCAGCGCATCGCCCGCGCCGGCTTCGGCCGCCCACTGCGCGAGCAGCGGCAGGTCGATGCTCGAATGGCGGCTGTGCAGATCGAGATGGCCGGCCGCGAGCTTGCTCAGCTTGCCGAAGCCGCCGCACATCGACAGGCGCGCGACCGGCGCGCGCCGCAGGCGCTTGAGCACCGCGCCCGCGAAGTCGCCCATCTCGATCAACGCCATGTCGGGCAGACGGTAGTGCGCGCGCATCGCGTCCTCGCTCGCGTTGCCCGTGCAGGCGGCGATGTGCGCGATGCCGTTCGCTCGCGCGACGTCGATGCCCTGATGAATCGACGCGATATAGGCCGAGCACGAGAACGGCCGCACGATGCCGGTCGTGCCGAGGATCGACAGCCCGCCGACGATGCCCAGGCGCGGGTTCATCGTCTTCAGCGCGAGCGCCTCGCCGCCGTCGACGCCGATCGTCACGTCGAAGCCGCCCGCGTAGCCGTGTTCGGCGGCGAGCGCTTCCAGGTGCGTGGTCATCATCCGGCGCGGCACCGGGTTGATCGCCGGCTCGCCGACCGGCAGCGTCAGCCCCGCCCGCGTGACCGTGCCGACGCCCGGCCCGGCATGAAAGCGCACGCCGGGCGCCGCCGCGAGCGCGACGCGCGCGAAGATCAGCGCGCCGTGCGTGACGTCCGGATCGTCGCCGGCATCCTTGATCGTGCCGGCTTCGGCGCCGTCGGCCGTGGCGCGGCAGAATTCGAGCCGCATCATCACGCGCTGCCCCTTCGGCAGCACGATCTCGACCGCGTCGTCCGCATGGCCCGCGAGCAGCAGTCGCGCGGCCGCGAGCGACGTCGCGGTCGCGCAACTGCCGGTCGTGTAGCCGAAGCGCAGCGGCGCGGGCTGTTCGGGAGTTTCGTCGCGCATCACGCGTCCGTTGCGTTCGACGGATTCAGAGTCGTCGAGCCGGCCGCGTCGGGCTTGCGCACGTCGTACAGCGTGACCGGCAGCGGCTGTCGCCACGTGTCGAAACGGCCAAGCGGTTCGGCATGTGCGAGCGACACGCGCGTGAGCGTGCCGCCGTGCACGTCGCGCCACGCGGCGAGCGCCATCTCGCCCTGCAGCGTGACCGCGTTCGCGACCAGCCGGCCGCCCGGTTTCAGCGACGCCCAGCACGCGTCGAGCACGCCGGGTGCCGTCGCGCCGCCGCCGATGAAGACCGCGTCGGGCGCGGCAAGCCCCGCGAGCGCATCGGGCGCACGACCCGCGACGAGTTGCAGGCCCGGCACGCCGAGCGTCTCGCGGTTGTGTTCGATGAAGCGCTGCCGCTCCGCATGCGCTTCGATCGCGATCGCCTGGCACGATGGATGCGCGCGCATCCATTCGATGCCGATCGAGCCACTGCCGGCGCCGACGTCCCACAGCAGCTCGCCGGGCGCGGGGGCGAGGCGCCCGAGCGTCATCGCGCGCAGGTCGCGCTTGGTGAGCTGGCCGTCGTGGCGGTACGCGTCGTCGGGCAGGCCGGGCGTGAGCGCGCGGCGCGGCGCGTCGGGGCCCGCCCGGCAGTCGAGCGCGACGAGATTGAGCGCGGCGGTTTCGGCGACGCTCCAGTCTTGCGCGAGGCCATCGATCCGTCGCTCGAGCGGGCCGCCGAGGTGTTCGAACACGCTGACGCGCGTCGGCCCGAAACCGCGGGCGGCGAGTTCGGCCGCGACGGCGGCCGGCGTGCGGCCGTCGGCGCTCAGCACGAACAGGCGCCGGCCCGGCAGCAGATGGCGCGCCAGCGTCGCGAGCGGCCGCCCGACGAGCGAGACCGCGCCCACGTCCTGCAGCGCCCAGCCGAGGCGGGCGGCCGCGAGCGACAGCGACGACGGCGCGGGCAGCACGCGCCATTCGTCGGGAGAAAGCGCGCGGGCGAGCGTCGCGCCGACGCCGAACAGCATCGGGTCGCCGCTCGCGAGCACGCACACGGGCGCGCCGCGGCGCGCGAGCAGCCCCGACAGGTCGAACGGCGACGGCCATGCTTCGCGCGTCGCCCGCAGCCGTGCGGGCAGCATGTCGAGATGCCGCTTCGCGCCGACCACGCGCGTCGCGTCGAGCAACGCGCGCCGCGCGTGGCGTCCGAGCCCCGCGTAACCGTCGTCGCCGATGCCCACTACCGTCAGCCACGCCGTCATCCACCCTTCCCCATCGTTCGATTTCATCGTGTCGCCGCGCGGCCCCGAAAGCGCCGATGCGGCCGTCCGCATTGCGAAATACGGCATGGTACCGTGTTCCACCCCGCGTTTCATCCGGCCGCCCGCTCGCGCCCGGGCATTGCCCGCTTCGCCCGCCGCGAACGGCCAGCCGGTCGCGAATCGTGGCCGAAATCGGGTATCCTACGGCCGTTCGTTCGCCGGTGCCCTTCGGGGCCGAAGAGGGAACACAGGGCGCACCGCGCGCCGCTGTGGCTGCCCCCGCAACTGTAGACAGCGAGCCGATCCCCCCTCATGCCACTGGTTTCACCGGGAAGGCCGGGAGCCGGCGCCGACCTGTCAGCCAGGAGACCTGCCGGCCAGAAAGTGCGTGCGTGCCAGTCGGCGTCGGGCGGGGTGTACCGATGCGTTGGCCGCGGCGCCACACTGTTCCGGTATCCCGTTGAGTTCCGCTCCCGATTCGATTCCTGCGTCGTCCGTCGTGCGCCCGTCGGCCTGCCCGGGGCTCGTGCGCGTGGTCGCGGCCGCCGACGGCGGGCTGTGCCGGATCAAGCTGCCGGGCGGCCGGCTCGACGCGCGCCAGGCGCGCGCAATCGCCGCCGCCGCGCGCCTGTACGGCTCCGGCGCGATCGATGCGACCAATCGCGCGAATCTCCAGTTGCGCGGGATTCGCGACGGTGCGGCCGATGCGCTGACGCGCGCGTTGCTCGATGCGGGGCTCGGCCCGCGAGCAAGCGCCGGCAACGCCACCATCGTCAATGCGGCCGCGCTCGCGGCGAGCGACGACGTCCGCAACGTGATGCTGAGCCCGCTTGCCGGGCACGACCCCGCCGCACTCGTCGACAGCCACGCGCTCGCCGTGCCGCTGCTCGACATGCTCGCGAGCGAGCCGCGCCGCGGCGAATCGTCGCCGAAATTCTCGATCCTGCTCGACGGCGGCGAAACGGTCGCGGCGCTCGATCATCCGCACGACATCTGGCTGGCCGCGTGGCGCCGCGGCGACGGCGCGGTACGTCTCGCAGCGGGGCTGGCCGGCTGTCCGCCGGTGGCGCACGGCGATCGGCCCGCTTCGGTCGACGTGTCCGCGGACCAAGGCGTGGCACTGGTTCGCGCGCTGCTGCTCGCGTTCCTCGATCTCGCGCCGGCCGACGTCACGCGGATGCGCGCATTGCTTGCGACGTGCGACGAACGCACGCTGCTGGAGCGCGCGCAGCACTACCTGCCCTTCCCGCTCGCGGCCGATCCGGCGCTTGCCGACTGGCGGCGCACGCGTGTCGACCCTGCGTTGCGTTTCGGCGCGCGCCCGTCGCGCGACGCGGCGCGTTGCAGCGTCGGCGCGCAATTCGCGCTCGGGCGGCTCGACGCGGCGCAATTGGAGCAGCTCGCCGCACGGGCCGAAGCCGATGGCGACGGCACGCTGTCGATGACGCCGTGGCAAGGCGTGTTCGTGCACGGCGTGCCGAACGAGCGTGCGGCTGCGACGCGCGACGCACTCGCGTCGCTCGGCCTCGTGTGCGCGTCGTCCGACCCGCTGGCGATGCTCGTTGCCTGCACCGGCAGCACGGGCTGCGCGAAAGCGCGCGCCGACACGAAACGCGACGCACGCGCACTCGCCGCGCGCGTCGGCCATCCGCTCGACGTGCATCTGACCGGATGCGAGCGCCACTGCGCGCTGCCGCACCCGGCCGCCCATACGCTCGTCGCGGTGGCGCCCGCGCATTACGACCTTTACCGGCGCGACGCGGCCGCGGGCCTCGGCGCCCCGCTCGCGCGCCATCTGACGATTGATCAGGCCGCGGTCCGACTCATGGACGCGCGGCACAGCCAGGACACCACCGATGCTTGACTACATTCGCGACGGGCAGGAAATCTACCGCCAGTCGTTCGCGACGATCCGCGCCGAGGCCGACCTGTCGCGGGTCCCGCCCGATCTCGAGAAACTCGCGGTGCGCGTGATCCACGCGTGCGGGATGGTCGACGTCGTGTACGACCTGCGCTTCTCGGCCGGTGCCGGCGCGGCCGGCCGCGCCGCGCTCGCGGCCGGCGCGCCGATCCTCTGCGACGCGAGGATGGTCGCCGAAGGCATCACGCGCGCACGGCTGCCGGCGGCCAATCGCGTGATCTGCACGCTCGGCGAGCCGGAAGTGCCCGACCTCGCACGGCACCTCGGCAACACGCGTTCGGCCGCCGCGCTCGAACTGTGGCGCCCGCATCTCGCGGGCAGCGTCGTCGCGATCGGCAATGCGCCGACCGCGCTGTTCCACCTGCTCGACATGATCGACGCCGGCGCGCCGCGCCCCGCGCTGATCCTCGGTTTCCCGGTCGGCTTCATCGGCGCGGCCGAATCGAAGGCGATGCTCGATGCCGACAGCCGCGGCGTGCCGTACGTGGCGCTGCTCGGCCGGCGCGGCGGCAGCGCAATAGCCGCCGCCGCGGTCAATGCGCTGGCGACGGAGGTCGAATGACGCGCGCGCGCGGACGGCTGTTCGGTGTCGGCGTCGGCCCCGGCGATCCCGAACTGATGACGATCAAGGCGCTGCGCGTGCTGCAGGCGGCGCCCGTGGTCGCGTATTTCGTCGCGAAGGGCAAGAAAGGCAACGCGTACGGCATCGTCGAAACGCACCTGCTCGACGGGCAGACGCAATTGCCGCTCGTCTATCCGGTGACGACCGAGGCGCTGCCGCCGCCGCTGTGTTACGAGACGGTGATCGCCGATTTCTACGACACCGCGGCCGGGATCGTCGCGGCGCATCTCGATGCAGCCCGCGACGTCGCGGTGATTTGCGAAGGCGACCCGTTCTTCTACGGCTCGTACATGTACCTGCACGACCGTCTCGCGCCGCGTTACGACACCGAGGTGATCCCCGGCGTGTGCGCGATGCTCGGCGGCACGGCCGTGCTCGGCCAGCCGCTCGTCTATCGCAACCAGAGCCTGTCGGTGCTGTCGGGCGTGCTGCCCGAGCACGAGCTGCGCGAGCGGCTCGCGCGCGCCGATGCGGCGGTCGTGATGAAGCTCGGCCGCAACTTCGACAAGGTGCGGCGCGTGCTCGACGAACTCGGGCTCGCGAAGCGCGCGCTGTACGTCGAGCGTGCGACGATGGCAAACCAGCGCATCGTGCCGCTCGACGAGGTCGATCCGATGGCGTCGCCGTATTTCTCGCTGCTCGTCGTGCCGGGGGAAAAATGGCAAGGATGACGACACCGCCCGCGATCGTGATTCTCGGCGCGAGCGCGCTCGATACCGCGCGACGTATCCAGGCGCGCTACCCGGGTGCCCGTGTGCACGGGCTCGCGTCGCGCGTCGACGCGGACGTGCCGTTCGACGAACTCGGCGCGCACCTGCGCGAACTGTATGCGCGCGGCTTGCCGATCGTCGCGCTGTGCGCGGCCGGCATCGTGATCCGCTGCCTCGCGCCCGCACTCGCCGACAAGGGCGTCGAGCCGCCGGTACTCGCGGTCGCGGAGGACGGTTCGGCCGTCGTGCCGCTGCTCGGCGGGCTGACGGGCGTCAATGCGATCGCGCGCGAAATTGCCGAATGCGTCGGCGTCGCGCCCGCGATCACGACGAGCGGCGAACTGCGCTTCGGCGCGTGCGTGCTCAATCCGCCGGAAGGCTATGCGCTCGCCGATCTCGCGCAGGGCAAGCGCTTCGTGTCCGACCTGCTCGCGGGCGCGTCGACGCGCATCGACGGCGCCGCGCCGTGGCTCGACGCGGTCGCGCTGCCGCGCGATGTCGCGGCCGCACACGCGATTCGCGTGACGCCCGATGCGTGGCGCGGCGCGCGCGACGAACTCGTGATTCATCCGCGCAGCGTGGTGGTCGGCGTCGCCGCGGAGGCCGTGCATGCGGAACACGCGCTGGCCGAGCGCATCGCAGCTGCGCTCGATACGCAGGGTCTCGCCCGGCTGGCGCTCGCGGCCATCGTCGCGCCGGCGTCGGCGATCGGCGAACCCGCGCTGGAAGAAGCGGCGAGCACGCTCGACGTGCCGCTGCGTTTCGTCGATGGCGATAGCGACCGCGACATGCCCGCCGACGCCGCCACGCTGCTCGCCCGCGCATTGCGCGTCGCCCACACGATGCGTGCGGCATCGCACGGCCTCGCGTGCGCGGTCGCCTCGCATCCGATCGATCCCGCGACGCTCGGCCGCGCACGCGGCCGCCTGACGGTGCTCGGTCTCGGCCCGGGCGGCGCCGCATGGCTCACGCCGGCCGCACGCGCGGCGCTCGCGGACGCGACCGACATCCTCGGCTATACGACCTACGTGAACATGGCCGGCCCGTTCCGGGCGGACCAGCGCGTGCACGGCACCGACAATCGCGAGGAAATGCAGCGCGCGCGCCATGCGTTCGAACTGGCGGCCGAGGGCCGCCGTGTCGCGGTCGTATCGTCGGGCGACCCCGGCGTATTCGCGATGGCCGCGGCCGTGCTCGAAGCGCTCGACGAAGCGCGCGACCCGCAATGGGCCGCGGTCGACCTGCGCGTGGAGCCCGGCATCTCGGCGTCGCTCGCGACGGCCGCGCAGGCCGGCGCGCCGCTCGGTCACGACTTCTGCGCGATCTCGCTGTCGGACAACCTGAAGCCGTGGGACGTGATCGAGACGCGCCTGCGGCATGCGGCGCAAGCCGATCTCGTGATGGCGTTCTACAACCCGATTTCGCGCGCGCGGCCGTGGCAACTCGACCGGGCGCTCGATATCGTGCGCGCGTATCGCACGGCCGACACGGTGGTCGTGCTCGGCCGCGACATCGGCCGGCCGGGCGCGACGCTGTCGACGACGACCCTCGGCGCGCTACGCGGCGACCAGGTCGACATGCGCACGATGGTGATCGTCGGCTCGTCGACGACGCGGCGCTTCGCGATCGGCAACACGCGCGAATGGGTCTATACGCCGCGCTGGTATCGCTGACGGCCGCTGCGCCCGGCCGGCGCGCATACCGCATCCGGCGGCGCTCGCGTGAATGCGCATGCGCGCGAGCCGGTAATCGGCATGCCGGCGCGTCGCCGGTTCGCTGGAAGCGGTCCATGCGCATCGCGTCGCGCGATCGGTCGGAAAAAATGCCCGCCCTGCGTTTCGAAATGCGATCGAATCGGCAAGTTCGTTACGTATCGGGAATCGAATAACAAAAAGAAGAACACCTAAATTCCCTATTCGACGCGAATCCTCCAAGATAGGCACGCCGCCGGCGGGGCACGTGCCTGCCCCGTCGGCGGCGATACGCAGGCCAGCGTATCCCTCTTCCACTTGGAGAACACAGAATGAACAACAATGCGTTGCCGCGTTTCGTTCCGCGTGCGTTTGCCGCGGGTTGTCTGCTCGCGATGGCGAGCGTGTCGCACGGTGCCGGCGTCTATGCGCCCTATGTCGACGTGACGCTTTATCCGACACCGCTGATCGACCAGATCGGCGTGCGCCAGGGCATCCAGCAGTTCACGCTCGCGTTCGTGGTCGCGGGCAACGGCTGCGTGCCGTCGTGGGGCGGCGTGCAGCCGATCGGCAACGGCGCGAGCGGCGGCCTGCTGACTGCACTGTCCACGTCGATCGCGAGCTACCGCGCGAAAGGCGGCGAAGTCGCCGTGTCGTTCGGCGGTGCGAACGGCACGCCGCTGATGCAGGCGTGCTCGACGGTCCCCGCGCTGAAAGCCGCGTACCAGACGGTGATCGACACGTACGGCCTCACTCATGTCGACTTCGACATCGAGGGCGGGTCGCAGCAGGACACGGCGGCGATCGCGCGCAACTTCCAGGCCGTCGCGCAACTGCAGGCCGACTACGCGGCGAAGGGCAAGCCGCTGCATGTGACGCTGACGCTGCCGACGATGCCGACCGGGCTCACGCAGGACGGCGTGAACGTCGTCAACGCGGCCATCGCGAACAAGACCGCGTTCGACGCGGTCAACGTGATGGCGATGGATTACGGCCCGGCGAACATCGACATGGGCGCCGCGGCGATCAGCGCCGCGCAGGCGCTCTACTCGCAGCTCGACACGGCGTTCAAGTCGGCCGGCCAGCCGAAGACGAATGCGCAGCTGTGGCAGATGGTCGGCGTCACGCCGATGATCGGCGTCAACGACGTGCAGGGCGAGACGTTCACGCTCGCGAATGCGCAGACCGTGCTGAACGCGGCAGTCGCGAACGGCTACGGCTTCTTCGGCAACTGGTCGGTCGGCCGCGACCAGGCGTGCCCGTCGGGCGGCACGTATGCGTCGCCGACCTGCTCGGGCGTCGCGCAGCAGCCGTACGCGTTCGCGACGATCTTCAAGAAGCTCGACGGCAAGTGGGGCGCGGGCGTCACGCAGGACCCGAACTACGGCGGCGGCACGAATGGCGGCACGCCGCAGCCGGGCGCACCGTGGGCGGCCGGCCAGGTCTATACGGCCGGCGCGACGGTCACCTACCAGGGCACGACGTATCAGGCGCAGTGGTGGACGCAGGGCGACGTGCCCGGGCAGGCGGCCGTGTGGAAGCCGGTCGGCGGCGGCACGCCCGCGTGGTCGGCGACGACCGCCTACCAGGGCGGCACGTGCGTGACGTACCAGGGCGCGAAGTATTGCGCGAAATGGTGGACGCAGGGCGACAACCCGAGCGCGGGCGGCGTGTGGGTGAAGTCCTGACGTTGCGACGGGCCGGCGCGTGACGTGCGGCGGGCCGTTTTCGGCGTGGCTGACCGCACGCCGGCAACGGCCCGCTGCCGGCGCCGTCGGGTGCCGCCGCCCTACCCGCGTGCATGCTCGGCCAGCAGCCGCGCCTTCGCGTCGACGAGCAGCGCCGCATGCGCGTCGCGATGCTGGCGAATCCGCTCGGTCGGCCCGACGACCGACAGCCCGTACCAGTCGCCGTCGAGCATCAGCGCGACCGCGATCGCCGACAGTTCGGGCGCGCTCTCGCCGAAGTTCTCCGCCCAGCCGAGCTCGCGAAACCGCGCGGTCTGCGCGACGAGCGCCGGCAGGTCGGCCACCGTCGCGTCGGTGAAGCGTTCGAACGGCAGTTGCGCGCCGAGCGCCTGCTGCACGTCGCTCGCGAGTTCCGCGAAGATCGCCTTGCCGATCGAGTTCGCGTGCAGCGGGCGCAGCTCGCCCGGCTGGCGCGTATAACGGATCGCCTGCTCGGATTCGACGACGTCGAGGTAGGTGACCGACACGCCCTGGATCTTGCCGAGCACGGCGGTTTCGCGGGTCGCGTCGCGCAGCGCGACGAGGTGCGGATGCACGATGTCGACGACCGGGTCGGTCGCGTCGATCGCGGCGGCGACCGTCTGCAGGCGTCGCGTCGGATAGTAGCCGCCGCGCTTGCGCACTTCGTACAGATAGCCGCGGCTCACGAGCGTGCGCGCCATCGCGAGACAGCTCGACGCCGGCACATTGAGCAGGCGCGCGAGTTCGGTCAGCGGCAGCGGCCGCCGTTCGGCGGCGAACAGCTCGAACAGGTCGAGCGTGCGGGCAACGAGTTTGACGTCCATGGCGAGCGCTTGATTCGGAACGGGAAACCGCGCGCCGGGCGAGCCGCCGGGTCGGTACGGTCAGTACGACTTCGGCAGCCCGAGCACCTTCTCCGCGATGTAGCACAGGATCAGTTGAGGGCTCACGGGCGCGAGCCTCGGAATCATACACTCGCGCAGGTAGCGCTCGACATGGTATTCCTTCGCATACCCCATCCCGCCGTGCGTCGCGATCGCCGTCTGGCAGGCCTGGAACGCGGCTTCCGCGCCGAGGTATTTCGCCGCGTTCGCCTCCGCGCCGCACGACTGGCCCGCGTCGTAGCGCGTCGCGGCCTTCATCACCATCAGCCATGCGGCCTCGAGCTGCATCCACGCCTGCGCGAGCGGATGCTGGATCGACTGGTTCTGCCCGATCGGCCGGCCGAACACGACGCGCTCGCACGCATACTGCGTCGCGCGGCGCAGCGCGGCCTGCCCGAGCCCGATCGCCTCGGCGGCGATCAGGATCCGTTCGGGGTTCAGGCCGTGCAGCAGATAGCGGAAGCCGTCGCCTTCGTTGCCGATCAGGTCGTCGCGCGACACGCGCAGGTTGTCGATGAACAGCATGTTCGAATCGACCGCCTTGCGGCCCATCTTCTCGATTTCGCGCACTTCGACGCGCGAACGGTCGAGGTCGGTATAGAACAGGCTCAGCCCGTCGGTCGGCTTCGCGACCTGGTCGAGCGGCGTCGTGCGCGCGATGATCAGCATCTTGTTCGCCACCTGCGCGGTCGAGATCCAGATCTTGCGTCCGCTCAGCACGTAGTGATCGCCGTCGCGGCGCGCCTGCGTGCTCAGGTGCGTGGTGTCGAGGCCCGCGTCGGGCTCGGTCACCGCGAAGCACGCCTTGTCGCGCCCGGCGATCAGCGGCGGCAGGAAGCGCGCCTTCTGCGCATCGTTGCCGAACACCTGCACCGGGTTCAGCCCGAAGATGTTCATGTGGACGGCCGACGCGCCGGACAGGCCGGCGCCCGATGCGCTGATCGTGCGCATCATCAGCGCTGCCTCGGTCATCCCGAGCCCGGCGCCGCCGTAGGCGGGATCCATCGCGATGCCGAGCCAGCCGGCGTCGGCGAGCGCCGCATGGAAATCGGCCGGAAACCCGCCCGCGCGATCGCGTTCGAGCCAGTAGTCGTCGCCGAAGCGCTCGCAGATTTTCTCGATCGCGCTTTCGATCGCGCGCTGGTCGTCGGTCAGGTCGAACTGCATGGTTTGCTCTCCAGGAAAACGTGAACGGCCGCGTCGCTTTCGCGACGACACCGGGCCGCCCCGGCCGCCGCGCCGACGAGAAACGCCTTCGGGCGGCCGGCACGCGGCGTCGGGGCAACGCGCACGGTCATAACGGAAACACGCCCGTCGCGACCGCGGCGAATACCATCAGCACGGTGGCGGCGAACAGGAACGGAATCGTGAATTTCTGGTGCTCGGCGAGCTCGACGCCGGTCAGGCCGACGATCAGGAACGTCGCGGGCGTAAGCGGGCTCACCGGAAAGCCCGTCGTCATCTGGCCGAGCAACGCAGCTTGCGCCATCTGGATCGGCGGCACGCCGAGCAGCTTGCCGCTTTCCGCGAGCACGGGCAGCACGCCGAAGTAGAACGAATCGGGATCGAACAGCAGGCTGAGCGGCATCGACAGCAGCCCGAGCACGAACGGCATGTGGCGCGCATGCTCGATGGGCACGTGCGCGACGACGACCTCGGCCATCGCCTTCAGCATCCCGGTGCCGGACATGATCCCCGTGAACGCACCGGCCGCGAGCAGCACGCTCGCCATCATCAGCGCGGCTTTCGCATGCGCGTCGATCCGCTCGCGCTGCGCCTGGACGTCCGGGTAATTGATCACGAGCGCGGCGACCGTGCCGAGCATGAACATCACCATCGGGTCGACGATGCCAGACACGAGCGTGACGAGCACGACGAGCGTCAACGCGACGTTGATCCCGAATCGCCCCGGCCGGCGCAACGCGCGTTCGGCGTCGGTCAGCTCGCGCGGCGCGATCGCGAGCGACGCCGCGCCGGCGCGGTCGAGCCCGAGCCGTTTCGCCTCGCGTACGCCGAGCACCCAGGCGGTGCCGAACACGAACGCGAGCCCCACGATCTGCACCGGAATCATCGGCGTGAAAATCGCCGAGCCGGGAATGTGCAGCGCCGCCGACGCGCGCAGCATCGGCCCGACCCACGGCAGGAAGTTGACGCCGGCCGCCATCGACGCGACGCACGCGAGGATGCGGCGATCCATCCCGAGCCGCGTATAGAGCGGCATCATCGCGGGCAGCGTGACGAGAAACGTGACCGCGCCGGAGCCGTCGAGATGGATCAGCAGCGCGAGCAGCGCCGAGCCCATCACGATGCGCGGCGGATGGCAGCCGATCACGCGCAGCACGCCGGCGATGATCGGGTCTAGCATCCCCGCATCGGTAAGGATGCCGAAAAAAAGAATCGCAAAAACGAACATCCCGGCGATCGGGCCGATGTTCTGTACGCCGTGCACGACGAACTTGCCGGTCTGCAGCCCGAAACCTGCCGCGAGCGACGCGGCCACCGGCACGACGATCAGCGCGACGAGCGGCGACAGCCGCTTCGTGATGATCAGGCCGAACAGCGCGACGATGGCGACCGCGCCGATCCATGCGAGCATGATGCGTCTCCTCTTCTGCCGGTGCGCATGTCGGTGCATGTCGACGCGCGGGCCGGCGTGATGTCCGAATGACGGTGCGCGCGGCGCGCGGCCGTGCGCCGCGGTACCGCACGGCTGGCGGCCGCGATGCCGGTCAGCGCCGGCGGTCGTCGGCGTTGCCGTTGTCGTTGCCTTCGTCGTCCGCAAAAACCTGCGCCGCATGTTCGTTCAGCGCGGGCGGCGGACGCCGGTACGTGGCCGGCGTGCGGCCGAGCTTGATCGGCGACGCGATGCCGCGATGCCGGCCCAGCTCGATCTTCATCCGTCGATGCGCGACATGCGGGTGGTCGAGCGCCGCATCGAGCCCGAGCACGGGCGCGCACGGCACGCCGCGACGCATCAGTTGCTCGGCGAGCGCGGCGCCGTCGTGCGCGGCCAGCGCCGTTTCGAGCAGCGTGCGCAGCGCGGTGCGATGCTGACTGCGCGCGCGGTTGTCCGCGAAGCGCGGATCGTCGAGCCAGTCGCGCGTGCCGAGCACGTCGCACAGCGCGGCGAACTGCCCGTTGTTGCCGACCGCCAGGAAGATCTCGACGCCCGCCGTCGGAAAGCTGTCGTACGGCGTGATGTTCGGATGCGCGTTGCCGGTGCGCACGGGCGCCTTGCCGGAATGGAAGAAGTTCGGCGTATGCGGATGAAGGATCGACAGCGCGCAGTCGAACAGCGTCGATTCGACGAACTGGCCGCGGCCGCTGGCGTCGCGCTCGCGCAGCGCCATCAGCACGCCGAGCGCCGCGTTCAGCCCCGTGACGAGATCGACGATCGGAACGCCGACGCGCAGCGGCGCGCCGCCGGCTTCGCCGTTGACGCTCATCAGCCCCGCGAGCGCCTGCACGGCCGCGTCGTAGCCCGGCAGCCCGCCCAGCGGGCCGTCCGCGCCGAAACCCGACACGCGGCAATGGACGAGGCGCGGAAACCGCGCATGCAGGGCGTCGAATCCGAGCCCCCAGCGCTCCATCGTGCCGATCTTGAAGTTCTCGACCAGCGCGTCCGCATGTTCGAGCAGCCCGAGCAGCCGCTCGCGATCGGCCGGCTGCGTCAGGTCGAGCGCGATACCGAGCTTGTTGCGATTCACGCCGAGAAAGTACGACGCGGTGTCGCCGTCGAACGGCGGGCCCCACGTGCGCGTTTCGTCGCCGGACGGCGGTTCGACCTTGATCACCTCCGCGCCATGATCGGCCAGGATCTGGGTCGCGTACGGACCGCCCAGCACCCGCGACAGATCGATGATGCGCAATCCCGCCAGCGCGCCCTGCTGCTCGTGTTCCGCCATGCGTCTCGCTCCTGGTTCCGGTTATCGGACTGCCGGTTCCGGCGGCCCGGCGCGTGCAGCGCGGTTGCTCCGGATTCGACGAATAATTCTTGTATGTGAATTTATATTCACATCCACGAATTATGTTGTCAAGCCCGGATGGACCCGGCTGCCGCGCGGACGACGTCGGCGTGCACCAGGTGGAACGGCACCGAACGCGCGCCGGTTGCGGTCGCGCCCCGCCGTTGGCTAAGCTGGCGGGCGACATTCATCCCCATACAAGGCGGAACATTCATGAAACGGTTGTGGCTGGCGGCCTTCGTGCTAGCGTCGACGCTGGGCGTCGCGCACGCGCAAAACCAGACTTTCCACTTCGGCGAAGGACAAGCCGGCATGCCGGGCGCGGCGCCACACGCTGCCGCGCCGGCGGCCCGGCCCGCGCCCGCACGCCGGCACGTCGCCGCGCCGTCGCCTCATCATCGGCGTGCGGTTCACAAGCGCCGCCATTCGCGCGGCGCGAAGCCGGCGCGCGGCGGGATCTACACGCACGCGTGACTGGCGTCCGTGGCGCGACCGCGGTGCACGCGATTGTCATGAACGGCCGGTAACATCGGCGCGGCGGCTTGCATGCCGTCGCCGCCTGCTGCCGGACCCTGCGCAGCCGACGTGCCTTTCCTCCACGATTCAGCACCTGTTTTGCCAGAACATGAGCACCGGGCCGGATACCCTCGCCGTCAACAAGGAACGCGCCACGATCGTGTGCCGCCAGCGCAGCAGCGTGCTGCTGGTCGCGCGCACCGCGGCGCGCTGGTCGCTACCGGGCGGCACGATCCGGCGCGGCGAGACGCCGCTCGAAGCCGCGCAGCGGGAACTCGCGGAAGAGACGCGGCTGGAGGGGCTCGCGCTCGACTACGCGGTGCAGTTCGGCGGGCTGACGAAGCTGCATCACGTGTTCGTGGCCGACGTGCCGGCGCACCTGACGCCGCGCGCGAGCAACGAGATCGCCCGCTGCAAGTGGTTTACCGTCGACCGGCTCGACACGCTGCGAGCCAGCGTGCCGACGCGCAAGATCATCGAGTTGCTGCGGCTCGACTGTTTCTCTGCGCTCGCGAGCGGGCCGCTTCGCTGAGGCCGATGCCGGGTCGGGCTCCGACCGCGGCGATTACGCGCGCAGGAATGGGCCGGCCTTGCGTTCGAGCAGCGCGACGAGTGCAGGTTGCATGAACGCGTAGCGGTCGGGGATGTCGAGGCAGACGATCTTCCGGTGCTTCAGATGCGCACCGAATTGCGCCGAGAGTCGCGCCTTGTGCGCGCGCTCCATCACGAACACGATGTCCGCCCAGTCGAGTTGCTCGGCGGACAGCCGTACGTCCGCGTCGGGCGCGAGGCCCGCGGAGTCGGTTTCGATGCCGGGCCACGCGGCGAACACCGCTTCGGCCGTCGGGCTGCGTAGCCGGTTGCGGCTGCAGATGAACAGTGCCCGTGTCATGTCGCTTCGCGGCTGCCCGAGCGGCCGGCTCAGCCCTGCGGAATCGTGCCCGGCCGCACGTACGCAAGCATGTGCGGCACGTAATCGGCCTTGCCGAGCTCGACGCCGTGATGGCGCAGGATCGCGTACGCAGCGATCGCGTGGAAGTAGAACTGCGGCAGCGCCCAGTCGCGCACGTACTGTTCGCCCGTCATGTCGAACGCGATCCCGTTCGGAA
The DNA here is from genome assembly GCF_001534535.1 of Burkholderia sp. MSMB1459WGS. Lineage (NCBI taxonomy): Bacteria > Pseudomonadati > Pseudomonadota > Betaproteobacteria > Burkholderiales > Burkholderiaceae > Burkholderia > Burkholderia sp. MSMB1459WGS. The sequence goes on along the minus strand of NZ_LPMU01000002.1, from coordinate 103,575 downwards.
GTTCGAGCGTGATCGGCAGCGCTGCGCCGCCATCGAGCGCATCCGGCGCGAGTTCGCCGAGAAAGGTAAGCGTGCCGGCGATGATCGCCTGCGCATCGGCCGGCGAACCGGGTTGCGCATCGGCGTTCCAGCCCGCCTCGCGCAACGCGAGCAACCCCGCCGGCAGCGGTTCGCCGCGCAGCCGGTGGACCGGCTCCATCGCCTGGAAACACGAGAAGCGCACCTGGGCGGCGAGCGGATACATGTCGGGCGCCAGCCTCAGCGTCATCGCCGCGTCGGGTTCGTCGCCGGCGGACTGCCGGTGCGCGACGGCCTTGTCGAGCCACGCGGACTGCGCACGCAGCATCTGGGTGTAGGTCGGAACGAGAAGTTGGGTCGGTGACACGCGTGCGCTCCTGTGCTGGGGTTCGCGCCACACGATAGCAGCGTCGGCGCAAACCTGCATCCTTGGTCGGGCGCGCCGTGTGCCGTCACGGCTTGCCGTGCCGCGCCAGGAACCGGTCGAGCTGCGACGCAAACGCCTTGCCGTCGCGCGCGCTGAACGGCGCCGGCCCGCCCGTGTCGATGCCCGCGCTGCGCAACTGGTCCATCATCGCGCGCGTCGACAGGCGTTCCTCGATGTTCTCGCGGCTGAACCAGTTGCCGCGCGGGTCGAGCGCGTGTGCGCCCTTGTCGAGCACGGCGGCGGCCAGCGGGATGTCGGCCGTGATCACGAGGTCGCCGGGTTCGGCCAGCTCGACGATGCGCGCATCGGCCACGTCGAAGCCGGCCGGCACCTGCACGGCCTTGATGAACGGCGACGGCGGCGTGCGCAGAAACTGGTTCGCGACCAGCGTCACGCAGATCTCGGCGCGACGCGCGGCGCGAAACAGCATGTCCTTGATGACGGCGGGACACGCGTCGGCATCGACCAGTACTTGCATGGCGGAGGTTTCCGGTGGGCAGAAGCAGAAGCGGCGATCATAGCGCACCGCCGGCCGGCCATCGGCCGCCGAGATCGGTGCGAAGCGCGTCGGCCGTCACCCGCTGCGCGCCCCACGACGCGGCGAGCCGCGCACCCTGCCCGATCCGCACGGCCGCATCGTCGAAGTCGACGAACACGACGTGATCGGCCGCCGCGGGTCTGGCCGGCGTGTCGCGCGTGCGCCCGTCGGACAACACCCAAAGCCAGCGCGCTTTGCCGGGCTCGCGCCGCGCCGCGCGGGCGAGCAACTGCGCGGCGGCCGCGATGCCGTCCGCGAGCGGCGTACCGCCGCCGCCGTCGACCGGCTCGAGCCAGCGCGCATTCCACCAGCGCGGCACGGCCGGGCCGAAGCGCCGCACGGCGCCGTTGCCGCCGAAGCAGACCAGCGCGGTTTCGACACGCGCGCGCGCGGCCTGATCGAAATACGCGACGATCAGCCCCTTCGCGAGCGCGAGCCGCTCGTGCGACAGCATCGACGCCGAACAGTCGAGCACGAAGCAATGCAGCGCGTGCGGCGTGCCCGCGCGTTTCCCGTAGCGCAGATGATCGCGATGCAGCGGGCCGCCGCGTTTTGCGGCGAGCGTCGCCGGCCACGCGACGGCCGTGCCGGCGCGCACCGTGCCCGGCACGCGCGCGGCGGCGCCTGACTGCCATCGAGGACCGCGAATCGCGTTCGCGGCGGCGCCGGCTCGATGGCTCAGCGTTTTTTTAGCGGCAGCGGCACCACGCTTTTCACGTCGCGCAGCCCGGCCGGTTCGGGCGGCAGGTAGCCCCAGTCGCCCTGCGGTGCCGACGCGCCGGCCTTCGGGTCGCCCGTTTCGCGCGGCCGGTCGTCGGGTCGCGGGTCCGGCGGCGCGCGACCGTCGCGTTCGCCATCGTGCTGCGACGACTGGTACGACGATTGCTGCGACGACTGCGGCCCCGCATGGCGCCGGTGCCGCAGCACGGCCTCGGCCACGCGCTCCACGTGCGACACCGCCACCGCGCCGGCCCGTTCCAGCGCGGCCAGCGCACGCGCGGCGCGCAGCATCACGAGATCGGCACGCAGCCCGTCGACGGCCGCGTCGATGCACAGCGCGCTGACGCGCGCATGGACCGCATCGTCGAAATCCAGCGCCGGCAGCCGGGCGCGCGCCGCGCGAATCCGGTCCGCGAGTTCCCGCTGAGCGGACGCGTGACGCGCGCGAAACGCGTTGGGATCGAGATCGAACGCGAGTCGCGCCTTCACGATCCGCTCACGCTGGGCGGCGTCGAAACAGTTCTCCAGTTCGACCATCAGCCCGAAGCGGTCGAGCAACTGCGGGCGCAGCTCGCCCTCCTCGGGATTCATCGTGCCGACCAGCACGAAGCGCGCGTCGTGCGCGTGCGATACGCCATCGCGCTCGACGATGTTCACGCCGCTCGCGGCGACGTCGAGCAGCGTATCGACGAGCCCGTCGGCGAGCAGGTTCACTTCGTCGACATACAGCACGCCGAGATGCGCGCGAGTCAGCAGGCCCGGCCGGAAGCGCACGCCGTTTTCGGCCAGCGCATGCGCGAGATCGAGCGTGCCTGTCACCTGCTCGTCGCTCGCCGACAACGGCAGCGTGACGAACTGCCCTTCCGGCAACAGCTCCGCGAGGCCGCGCGCGGCAGTCGACTTGGCGGTGCCGCGCGGCCCGCTGACGAGCACGCCGCCGAGCGACGGGTCGATCGCGGCAAGCAGCAGCGCCTGCTGCAACGCGTCCTGCGCGACGAGCGCCGCAAACGGAAAAACCGCGCGGGCGCGGTGCGTCGTCGGATCGGTCATCGCCGCCCCCCTTCCTGAAGTTGTTCGCTCGCGAGCCAGACCGCTTCGATCCGCTCGCGATAGTTGCCCGGCTGCTGCCACAACCCGCGCTGCATCGCCTCGACGAAGCGTTCGCAGATCCCGTGCAGCGCCTTCGGGTTGTGCCGCTCGAGGAACGCGCGGGTGGCATCGTCGAACAGGTACGCGTCGGCGACGAGCGCGTACTGGTGATCGGACAGCACGCGTGCGGTCGCGTCATAGCCGTACAGATAGTCGACGGTCGCGGCCAGCTCGGCCGCGCCCTTGTAGCCGTGACGCTTCACGCCGTCGAGCCATTTCGGGTTGACGACGCGCGAGCGGATCACGCGCGCGATTTCCTCGCGCAGCGTGCGCATCTTCGGCGCGACCGGGTTCGCATGGTCGCCGTGGTAGATGCTCGGCTGTTGCCCGGACAGGTGCCGCACCGCCGCCGTCATCCCGCCCTGGAACTGGTAGTAGTCGTTCGAATCGAGGATGTCGTGCTCGCGACTGTCCTGGTTCTGCACGACGACGTCGATCGTCGCCAGCCGTTCGCCGAACACGTCGGCCGCCGCGTCGCCTGCGCTGCTCTGCGCGTACGCATGGCCGCCCCATCGGCGGTAGGCGTCCGCGAGATCGGCGTCGGTCTGCCAGCGGCGCTGGTCGATCAGGTCCTGCAGGCCCGCGCCGTAGCTGCCCGGCCGCGCGCCGAACACGCGCCAGCCGGCGCGGCGCCGCGCTTCGTCGGGCGCCACGCCCTGCGCGATCCATTTCGCGCGTTCACGCTCGATGCGCGCGCGGATCGGGTTCAGCGCCTCGGGCTCGTCGAGCGCGGCGACGGCCTGCACGGCCGCGTCGAACAGGTGCATCAGGTTCGGGAACGCGTCGCGGAAGAAACCCGACACGCGCAGCGTCACGTCGATGCGCGGCCGGTCGAAGATCTCGATCGGCAGGATCTCGAAGTCGGTCACGCGATGGCTGCCGTGCGCCCATTTCGGCCGCACGCCGATCAGCGCGAACGCCTGCGCGATGTCGTCGCCGCCGGTGCGCATCGTGGCCGTTCCCCACACCGACAGCCCGATCGCGCGCGGATAGTCGCCATGATCCTGCAGATGGCGCTCGATCAATTGCTGCGCGGATTTCAGGCCGAGCGACCACGCCGCCTGCGTCGGCACCGCGCGCGTATCGACCGAGTAGAAGTTGCGGCCGGTCGGCAGCACGTCGGGACGGCCGCGCGACGGCGAGCCGCTCGGCCCCGGCGGCACGAAACGGCCGTCGAGCCCGCGCAGCAACTGACGCATTTCCTCGCCGCCGCAGGCGTCGAGCGCGGGTAGCAGCATCGTGCGCACGCGCTCGATCACCGCGAGCGTATGCGACCATGCGCCGGGCGGCGGAATGTCGATGCCGGGATCCTCGAAAGATTCGGTTCGGCACACGGCGTCGAGCCAATGCTGCGCAAGCCGTTCGAGCCGCTCGCGCGTATCGCCCGCATGACGCCACGGCGACGCATCGAGCGCCTGCAGGACGGTCGGCCGCGGCCCCGTCCACGGCGCGGCCCAGTCGGCCGCGAGCGGATCGAAATCGTCGCCGAGCGCGAGATCGCGCGCGAGTGCGCCGATCAGCCCGGCACGTTCGCCCTTGCCGTCGCCGACCGGAAAGCGCGCGAGCGCGAGCAGCGTGTCGCGCCGCTGGCGCTCGACCGGCGACGCGCCGAACACGTGCAACCCGTCGCGAATCTGCGCCTCCTTCAGCTCGCACAGCCATGCGTCGACCCGCGTGAGCAGCGCATCCTCGTCGCCCGCGTCGCGCGGCGGCGACACGCTCAGCTCGTCGTGCAGCCGATGCTCGGCGATCGTCGCGAGGATCGACTTGCGCAACAGCTTCGCGCGCCGCGCATCGACCATCAGCGCTTCGTAGTATTCGTCGACCTGCCGTTCGAGATCCTGCAGCGGACCGTAGTTTTCCGCGCGCGTGAGCGGCGGCATCAGGTGATCGACGATCACGGCCTGTGTGCGGCGCTTCGCCTGGCTGCCCTCGCCCGGATCGTTGACGATGAACGGATACAGGTGCGGCAGCGGCCCGAGCGTCAGGTCGGGCCAACACGCGTTGGACAGCGCGACGCTCTTGCCCGGCAGCCATTCGAGATTGCCGTGCTTGCCGAGATGGATGACCGCGTCGACGCGATACGCATCGCGCAGCCAGAAATAGAACGCGAGATACGCATGCGGCGGCACGAGCTCCGCATCGTGGTAGCTCGCGTAGTCGTGGTCGTCGCGCGAGCGTGACGGCTGGATGCCGACGAACACGTTGCCCGCGCGCCAGCCGGCGATCGTGAAACGCCCTTGCCGCAGCGTCGGGTCGGCTTCAGGCGGCCCCCAGCGCGCGTTCAGCGCGTCGCGCACGGCCGCCGGCAGCCGCGCGAAATGCGCGACGTAGTCGGCCAGCGGGAAGCTCTGGAACGCCGGGCGCAGCGCATGCACGGCCGTGTCGTTGGTCACGCCTTCGGTGAGCCGCGCGATCAGCGCGTCGCCGTCGGGCGGCAGATCGGCCACCGTATAGCCCGCGTCGCGCAGCGCCGCGAGCACGCGCAGCGCGGATGCCGGCGTGTCGAGCCCGACGCCGTTGCCGATGCGCCCTTCGCTTTGCGGATAGTTCGCGAGAATCAGCGCGATGCGCTTGTCGGCATTGTCCAGCGTGCGCAGCCGGCACCAGCCGCGCGCGAGCGCCGCGACGAATGCGATCCGCTCGGCATCCGGCTGATAACGCACGACGTCGACCTCGGTATGCGGGCAGCGATACGCGAGCCCCTTGAAGCTCACCGCGCGCGTGACGATGCGCCCGTCGACTTCGGGCAGCGCGACATGCATCGCGATGTCCCGTGCGTGCAGGCCCTGGTTGTCGGCCACCCACGCGTCGCGATTGCCGCCGGACAGGATCACTTGCAGCACCGGCGCGTCGCCGGCGAGCACGTCGTGTTCTGGGCTGTCGATCGCGCCGGCCGCGAACGCGGTCGTGTTCAAGACGAGTGCGACGCCGTGCGTGTCGCAGAGTTGCGCGATGACCTCGCGGCTCACCGCATCCTTCAGCGACGTCACCGCGATCGGCAACGGATTCAGCCCTGCGTCGATCAGCGCGTCGGCCAGCGCATCGAACACGGCCGTGTTCGCGGCTTGCCAGTGCGCGCGATAGAACAGGATCGCGACGACGGGCGCGCCGGGTGTCCAGCGCGGCCGCCAGTCGTCGACGCTCGCGCGGTCGCGCGCCGGGTGATACAGCGCGGCGGCCGGCAGCGGGCGTGGCGGTTCGGGCTCGTCGCCGAACCCGAGCGTGTGAAAAGCGATGCTGCGCAGCAGCGCGTCGGCGTTGTGCACGCCGCCTTCGCGCAAATAGCGCCACCATAGCCGGCACAGGTCGGCCCCGACCGTGCTCTTCGCGACGAGGTTCGGGTCTTCCTGCAGGTCGCCCGAGAACATCGCGAGCCGTTGCCGGCGCTTCGACGCGAGCGACACCGCCTGTTCGATCCCGTACGGCCAGTACGCTTCGCCGCCAAGATGATCGATCACGACCGTCTTCGCGTGACGCAGCACGTCGTCGACGTAGAAATCGACCGACGCCGGCTGCCGCAGGAACGTGACGTTCGCGAGCCGCACGCTCGGGAACCCGGCGGGCAAGTGCGGCACGACGCTCGCGAGCAGCGACAGCGTCGTGTCGGCCGAGCTCAGGATCACGATGTCGGCCGGCTGCTGGTCGATCCGGACGACGCCCTGCGTATCGTCGACGAAGCCGCCCGGCGTGGTGCGCAGCAGATGCATCGTGCGTTACGCCTGTTGCGGCTCGGCCGCGCACGCGGCGTCGAACGCGCGTTGCAGCGCGGCCGCGTCGAGATCCTCGCCGATCAGCACGAAGCGGCTCGCGCGCGTTTCGCCGTCCTGCCAGCGGCGGTCGAAATAGCTGTCGAAGCGGCGGCCGACGCCCTGGATCACGAGCCGCATCGGCGCGCCAGGCAGCGCGGCGAAGCCTTTCGCGCGATAGATCGTGTGCGCTTCGACCACGCGCTGCAGCGCGGCGATCGTCGCTTCGCGCGTGCCGGCGTCGCCCGACACCACCACCGAATCGAAATCGTCGTGATGGTGGTCGTGATCGCCGTCGTCGGCCGCACCGTGATGGTCGTGACGCAGGTGGATCGTTTCCTCCGACGCCGATTCGAGGCCCAGCAGCATCGCGAGATCCAGTTCGCCGCGCGTCGCGCGCACGATCTTCACCTGTGGCGGGATCTCGTCGCGGATCGCGGTTTCGATCCGCGCGAACTCGGCGTCGCCGACGAGGTCGGCCTTGTTCACGATCACGAGATCGGCGGACGACAACTGATCGGCGAACAGTTCGTGCAGCGGCGATTCGTGGTCGAGATTCGGATCGGCGCGGCGCTGCGCGTCGACGGCCTGCGGGTTTTCCGCGAACTGGCCGCTCGCGGCGGCCGGCCCGTCGACGACGGTCACGACCGCGTCGACCGTGAAGCTGTTGCGGATCGTCGGCCAGTTGAACGCCTGCACGAGCGGCTTCGGCAGCGCGAGGCCCGACGTCTCGATCAGCACGTGGTCGATGTCCGCGCGGCGCTCGACGAGCGCTTCCATCACCGGATAGAACTCTTCCTGCACGGTGCAGCACAGGCAGCCGTTCGCGAGTTCGTACAACTGGCCCGATGCCTCGCCCCGTGCATCGTCGCAGCCGATGCCGCAGCCCTTGAGGATTTCGCCGTCGATGCCGAGTTCGCCGAATTCGTTGACGATCACCGCGATGCGGCGGCCTTCGGCGTGCTGCAGGATATGGCGCATCAGCGTCGTCTTGCCGCTGCCGAGAAAGCCCGTGACGATCGTGACGGGAAGCTTGCGTAGGGTCATGGTAGGTCCTGTGACGGAAATGGAATCAGGCCGGGGGCGTCGCGTCGGTGGCGGCGCGGCCATTCATGGGGCGGGACGCGGGAAGGCCGCCGCGCAGTCCGGCCGGACAGCCGCAGGACGGGCGGAACAACGAATCGGGCATGGTGCTTCCTTGCGAACGGTCGACATCGTGAATGCCAACACGGCTGCCGCGGCCCCGCCCGCGCCGCCTGCCGCTCGCCGCGCCGGCCGCTCGCGTGCGCGCGGCGGCAGATGGGCAGAGGAAGCGTCGAACACCGGGCGTCGGGCCTGCTGCGGCCGTGGACGATGCGCCGCCTCCCCGCGGCGCTGAACCCCAACGTTTAGGCCGGTATCCGGGCTGACGAACACGCCGCTTCGCCTTCCCGGATACGCGCGGCATCCAGTGGCGGTCGTCCGCATGCGCGGGGCATGCGGCGAAGCGGCGCTGCATCGCGCTGCGCGCGACGCGTTCGCTTACCGTTGCGGGGGCAGCACAGGTTGGCTCGACTGCGGCGCAGGCAGGCTCCCTGTTTCCCGTTTAACTGCGTGCGCCGGAGCGGCGCGCGCGAGCACCAAAACGCGTGCGAGTGTAGGCGGCGGTGCGGGGAGCGTCAAGGCGAGCGGCCGGCAGCAAACGCGAATGATTGTCGTTTTCAACTGCGTGAGATAAAATTCGCTCGATAACGAAACCTACCATCACGCGACGGCCATGTGAGGCAATCACTCAGTCATCCTTAAATTTCCATGTCGAAACGACAGATATCCGGGCGGCGGTTTCCTGTGCTGGCCCTGTCGCTGTGCTCGATCGCCGGCGTTGCTTCCTGCCCTGCCCCGGCGGCCGAGTTCGACGACGAGCTGCCCACGCTCGAGGTGCGCAGCCGACGCCATCCGAACGATCCGCGCGCCGAAAGCGTGAGCACGGCGACCCGCACCGCGAGCGATCCGCGTGACGTCCCGCAAACCATCGACAGCGTGCCGGTCGAGCAAACGCTGTCCTATGGCGGCCGCACGCTTGCCGACGCGCTGGCCGGCGTGCCGGGCGTGTCCAATACGTCGGACACGCGCTTCGATGCGTTCCGCATCCGCGGCTTTTCCGCCGCGGGCGACCTGCTGCTCGACGGCATGCGAGACGACGCGCAATACGTGCGCAGTCTCGGCAATATCGAACGCGTCGAAGTGCTGAAGGGGCCGGCCGCGGCGCTGTACGGGCGCGGCAGCGGCGGCGGCGTCATCAACCGGATCACCAAGCAGCCGTTGCCGGAAAACTTCGGACATGTCTCGGCGGCGACCGGAAGTTATGGACGGCTCGGCGCGTCGGTCGATCTCAACCGGATGCTGTCGAGCGCATGGAGCATGCGGCTCAACGCGGGGCGCGAACACGCAGGCAGCTTCCGCGACCACGTCGACGGCACGCACCAGTACGTCGCGCCGTCCGTCAAGTGGCAGGACGCGCGGCGAAGCTGGCTGCTGCAATTCGAATACGACACGTACGACCGCGTGCCCGATCGCGGCATGCCGGCGCCGGTCGCCGCGGTCGACGCGGCCGGCAAGCCGGTCGCGTTTTCGCTGCCGTCCACGCCACGCGCAACCTTCTTCGGCGCGGCGGGCCGCGACACCCTCCGCGACGAGAACATGAACTGGCGCTCGGTCTTCACGCACGTGCTCGATGGCGACTGGAAATTGCGCCATACGCTGGGCGTGCTGGATTTGCGCAGCACCTTCGACAATACCTACGTCACGCAAAGCTACGTCACGAAGCCGCGCGACTACCGGCGCGTGCAACGTGCGCGCTACCTGCAGGACATGACGCATCTCAACGTGCAGACCGGCGTCGAGCTGAGCGGCAAAGTCGCGACCGGCCCCGGCTTGCATCACCTGCTGTTCGGCATCGAATACGGCTGGCAGAAACGCAGCCCGACGCTCTGGCAGGCCGACGCGGCGCCGGTCCCGATCACCGGGCCGGATCGCCTCGCGCCGGCCGGTGGAGCGCCGCGCCCGTATGCGATGAACCGCCATCGCGTCAGCGACTACGCGATCTTCGCGCAGGATCGCATCGACCTCGGGCGAGCGTGGAAACTGCTCGGCGGCGTGCGCGGGGAACGCTTCGACGTCGATTCGACCAACGCGCTGAACGCTTTGCATGCGCGGCGCACGACGACGGCATGGAGCCCGCGGCTCGGCGTCGTGTGGTCGCCGGTTGGCGCGCACAGCGTGTATGCGTCGTACAGCAAGAGCTTCGCGCCGGTCGGCGGCGACCTGATCGGCATCACGCCGGACGCGCGCGGCAACGCCAACGATCTCGGCCCGCAATACAACCGCCAGTACGAGATCGGCGTGAAAAGCGACTGGCGCGATGGCGCGCTGAGCACGACGCTCGCACTGTTTCAGCTCGATCTGTACAACCGCCGCGTCGCCGATCCGGTTCGGCCCGGTTTTTTCGACCTCAACGGCCTCGAGCGCAATCGCGGCCTGGAACTGGGCGTCGCCGGCCGGCTCGCGGGCGACTGGTTCGTTCGCGGCGGCATCGGCTGGCAACACGCACGCGTGGTCGACGCCGAGCCGAAGTACGCGGGCAAGCGGTCGGCGGGCGTGTCCGGGTCGAACGGCAGCCTGTTCGTCAGCCATGCGCCGCTGCGCGGATTTTTCGCCGAACTCGGGCTGGTGTACGAAGGGGCGCGTTACGCCGATCGCGACAACCTGCTCGAACTGCCCGCATACGTCCGCTGGGACGGCAAGGCCGGATATCGCACGCGCGACCTCGAGGTGACGCTGGCGGCCGTCAACCTGACCGATCGCGACTACTACGCGAATGCGACGGGTCTCGCGCAGATCGTGCCCGGTTCGCCACGCACGTTCACGCTGACGGCGGCGTACAAGTTCTGACCTCGCGGGCCGCGCCGACGCCCCGCGCAACCGGTCCGCCGGGCGGCTCGTGCGTTGCACGCCTGTGCTATCGTATGCGCCGCGTTCGGTGCTCGCATGCGCATTCCGCGCATGCAGTTAAACGGGAAACAGGAGGCGGATGTCCGCCCGGCCTGTGCTGTCCCCGCAACGGTACGCCGCTCGCGCAACGCGCTTTTCCGCACGTGCGCCCAGGCCGCCCGCGATGCCACTGCCCTTCGACCGGGCGGGAAGGCTGCGGTCTGGCAAGCGGCCAGCCCGGATACCGGCCGACGCAAGGGGCGAGCGCGATGCTCGCCGAACGCCCGATCCGCGGGGGACGGATGGGGTGCGCATTCCACCCGCGTTCGCGCGGGGTTTCGCCCGATCCGTCATGCACTGCCTGCCCGCCGGCCGCCGATGTGCCGCCCGCCTTCCCCGTTCCACTGTGTCGACACGGTGCGCACCGTGCCGCGCGCGATGAGCCGCGCATGGCTCGTCGGCGCGGGCCCCGGCGACGCCGACCTGCTGACGCTCAGGGCCGTGCGCGCGATCGGCGCGGCCGACGTGCTGCTCGTCGACGATCTCGTGAACCCCGACGTGCTGCGCCATGCGCGCGCCGACGCGCTGATCGAGCACGTCGGCAAGCGTGGCGGCCATGTGTCGACGCCGCAGGAGGCGATCGTCGCCGCGATGCTCGCGCACCTGCACGCGGGCCGCAGCGTCGCGCGGCTCAAGGGCGGCGATCCGTTCGTGTTCGGCCGCGGCGGCGAGGAACTGGTCGCGCTCGGCGCGGCGGGCTTTCCGGTGGAAGTCGTCAACGGCATCACCGCGGGCATCGCCGCGCCGGCCGCGCTCGGCATCCCGGTCACGCACCGTGGCGACGCGCAGGGCGTGATCTTCGTCACCGGCCACGGCGCGGGAGCCGACGAGCCCGACTGGCGCGCGCTCGCGGCCACGCGCATGACGATCGTGATCTACATGGGCATCCGCCGCCTCGACGCGATTGCCGCGGCGCTGCGCGACGGCGGCCTGCCCGGCGATACGCCGTGCGCGGCGATCGAGAGCGCCACGCGCCCCGAACAGCGCCACCTGCTCGCGACGCTCGATACGCTCGTCGAGCGTGTCGGTGCGGCCGGTATCGGTTCGCCTGCGATCGTCGTGATCGGCCGCGTCGCGGCGCTCGCCGACGATCCGGCGGTGCGTGCGGCGCTCGGCGGCTGCGCATGATGCGCGTCGCGCTCGGCGTCGGCTTTCGCGCGGGCGTCACGGCCGCGCAACTCGATGCCGCGATCCGCGCCGCACTCGCGTGCTACCCGGCCGCCGAACCGGCGCTCGTCGCGACGCTCGCCGACAAGGCACGCGCCCGGGCACTGCGCACGCTGTGCGCACGCCGTGGCTGGCCGCTCGTCGCGTTCGATGCGGCGCAACTCGCGAGCTACCCGGAACTGGCCGCGAGCGGCCCGTCCGGTGCCGCGCTGGCGCGCTTCGGCATCGCGGGCGTGGCCGAGCCGTGCGCGCAGCTCGCCGCGCCGCACGGCCGGCTGCTCGGCCCCAAATCCATCCGGGACGGCGTGACGGTCGCGCTCGCCGGCCCGCTCTGAACCCGTTGTTTCGCTTTCGACAGGACGATTCCCGATGAAGACCGATTCCGAATCCCATCAGCGGATGGCCGAACGCCGCCGCGCCGGCCACGAGAAGAAGCAGGCCGCCGCCACGCAGGAAAAGGGCCTGCTGATCGTTCACACCGGCAACGGCAAGGGCAAGAGCACGGCCGCGTTCGGGATGGCCGTGCGCGTGCTCGGCCACGGCATGCGGCTCGGCGTCGTGCAGTTCATCAAGGGGGCGCTGCACACGTCCGAGCGCGACTTCCTCGGCGCGGTCGCGCAATGCGATTTCGTGACGATGGGCGACGGCTATACGTGGAACACGCAGAATCGCGACGCCGATATCGCGACCGCGCGCAAGGGCTGGGACGAGGCGCGCCGGATGATCGACAGCGGCGACTACCGGATGGTGATCCTCGACGAACTGAACACCGTGCTGAAGTACGAATACCTGCCGCTCGACGAAGTGCTCGCGACGCTCGTCGCGCGTCCGGCGTCGGTGCACGTCGTCGTCACCGGGCGGCATGCGCCCGATGCACTGATCGATGCAGCCGATCTCGTCACCGAAATGCGGCTCGTCAAGCATCCGTACAAGGAGCAAGGCGTGAAGGCGCAGCGCGGCGTGGAGTTCTGAGCATGCCGGCCTGCCCCGCGCTGTTCGTCAGCGCCCCCGCGTCGGGCCAGGGCAAGACGTCGGTGACGGCCGGCCTCGCGCGGCTGCACCGCCGGGTCGGCCGCCGCGTGCGCGTGTTCAAGACCGGCCCCGATTTTCTCGATCCGATGCTGCTCGAACGCGCGAGCGGCGCGAGCGTGCATGCGCTCGACCTCGGGATGGTCGGCGAGGCCGGCTGCCGCGCGCTGCTCGCCGAAGCCGCGCGCGACGCGGACCTGATCCTGATCGAAGGCGTGATGGGGCTGTTCGACGGCACGCCGAGCAGCGCCGATCTCGCGGCCGCGTTCGGCGTGCCGGTCGTCGCGGTGATTTCGGCGAAGGCGATGGCGCAGACGTTCGCGGCGATCGCCTTCGGGCTCGCGCGGTTCCAGCCGGGATTGCCGTTTCACGGCGTGCTGGCCAATCGCGTCGGCTCGGGTCGGCACGCGCAATTGCTGCAACAGGCGTTGCCCGACGAGCTGCGCTGGCTCGGACACGTGCCGGCCGATGCGGGCATCGCGCTGCCGGAGCGACATCTCGGCCTGCATCGGCCGGCCGATATCGACGATCTCGACGCGCGGCTCGATCGCGCGGCCGATGTGCTCGCGCAGACGGCGCTGGCCGACTTGCCGCCGGCCGTCGCGTTCGCGGAACCGGACGTGGCCGCGCCGCTGCCGCGCGCGCTGGCCGGCAAGCGGATCGCGGTGGCGCGCGATGCGGCGTTCTCGTTCATCTATCCGGCCAATCTCGCACTGCTGGATACGCTCGGTGCGACGCTGCGATTCTTCTCGCCGCTCGCCGACGAACCCGTGCCCGACGATTGCGATGCGCTGTTTTTGCCGGGCGGCTATCCGGAACTGCATGCGGCGACGCTTGCCGGGAATGCCGTGACCGCACGGACGATTCGCGCGCACGCGGCAGCCGGACGGCCGATCGTCGCGGAATGCGGCGGGATGGTGTATTTGTGCGAATCGCTGACCGATGCGGATGGCTCGACGACGCCGATGCTCGGCCTGCTGCCTGGGCATGCGGCGATGCAGCGCCGGTTCGCGGCGCTCGGCATGCAGCAGCTCGATACGCGCACCGGGCCGATGCGCGGTCATACGTTCCACTATTCGCGGCTCGCGACGCCGCTGGAACCGGTCGCGCGCGCCGCGCGGCCCGACGCCGCGCGGGACAGCGGCGAAGCCGTCTACCGGAGCGGCGCGATCGTCGCGACGTACATGCACATGTACTGGCCGTCGAATCCGGATGCAGTCGTGGCGTTGTTCAGCGGGGACGCGTTCTAGATAGCTGGATGCGGCGCTCGGATCGAGGCCGCGCGTTCGCCGTTCCGAAGCGGGGCCGATGCTCGGCCCGGCGCCGCGTGCCTCGCCTCGTCCGTCACACCAGAAACGCCTCGGTCAGCTTGACCCAATACGACGCGCCGGTCGGCAGTGCCGCGTCGTTGAAGTCGTAGCCGGGGTTATGCACCATGCAGCCGCCCTCCCCGTCGCCGTTGCCGATGATCAGGTAGCAGCCCGGCCGTTTCTCGAGCAGGAACGCGAAATCCTCGCTGCCGGTGAGCGGCACCATCCCGTCGATCAGGTTGGCTTCCCCGACCCATTCGCGAGCGACGCCGCGCGCGAACGCCGTCATCTGAGCATCGTTCACGAGCACCGGGTAGCGGCGCTGGTAGTCGATCGTCGCGGTCGCACCGAACACGGCCGCCTGCGCATGCACGACCTCGTTGATGCGCGTTTCGAGCAGGTCGCGCACCTCGGGCTTCAGCGCACGCACCGACAGGCGCATCTGCGCACGATCGGGAATCACGTTCGGCGCCTCGCCCGCATGGATCGCGCCGACCGTGACGATCGCCATGTCGAGCGGCGACACGTTGCGCGACACGATCGTCTGCAGCGCCAGCACGATCTGCGCGCACACGACGACCGGATCGATCGCCCGGTGCGGCACCGCGCCGTGACCGCCGCGGCCCTGCACGTCGATGACGACGGTATCCGACGACGCCATGAACGCCCCCGGCAGGAAACCGAATTTGCCGGTCGGAAAGCCCGGCATGTTGTGCATCGCGAAGATCGCGTCACACGGAAATTGCTCGAACAGCCCTTCGTCGAGCATCTTCTTCGCGCCGCCGAGCCCTTCCTCGGCCGGCTGGAAAATCAGGTTCAGCGTGCCCGAGAAGCGGCGTTCGCGCGCGAGGTGTTTCGCGGCCGCCAGCAGCATCGCCGTGTGGCCGTCGTGGCCGCATGCGTGCATCTTGCCCGCGATCGTGCTCTGGTACGGCAAGCCCGTCGCTTCGTGGATCGGCAGCGCGTCCATATCGGCGCGCAGGCCGAGGCGCTGCTTGCCGTCGCCGACTTTCAACTGGGCGACGACGCCGGTGCCGCCGAGCCCGCGATGCACGGTGTAGCCCCACGACTGCAATTGTTCGGCGACGAGATCGCTCGTCGCGAATTCCTCGAAACCCAGTTCGGGATGGGCGTGGATGCGATGCCGAATCTCGATCATTTCGTCGGCGAGGCCTGCGGGAATCACGCTGTGCGTCACGGTGTCGTCTCCTGATGTGCAATGAGGAACATGCAGGCAACGATAGTCGATTCGGCAGCAACCGGGCAGATGGAAAGTCGTCGCGGTAGCAACCAGTAGTTGCTATATGGAAATGTGGCTCAGGGCACATGGTGGCCGGCCATCCGGACGACTGACGCGGCCGATCCGGCCGTGCGACATTGGGCGTCCTGTCGCGAATTCTGGTGCAAGAGGGGTGGTCGTGGTCATTTATGCGCCTGAAATACCGCATTTACCTCAAAGACTTACGAGATTATGTTCACTCTTTGACGTTTGTACATTTTTTGTGTACGCTGATAAAAAAGTGAACAAGCGATTCTCGTTGATGCTCAAGAACGCCACTCTCCCGATGTCGGAACAGCAGGTGCTCGACGAAGCGTGCGCCGCGTTCGGCCGCATAACCCCGCGCTTCAACGCGCGGCCCGTGCGCGTGCCGGCGGCATACCGTGCGCGTGCCGACGCGATGATTCGCTTCGACGTGGCGGGACAGGTGGTGGAGATGCCGGCCGCCGTGAGCCTTCGTATCGAATCGCTGGCGGGCGCGCTCGCGGAACTGCGTCGCCGCAGAGGCGGGACCGCACACGCGCCCGGCGAGCGGCCGCTGATGCTGGTCGCACCCTACCTTTCCGGCGAACTGGCCGCCGGCCTGATCGACCAGGGTATTCCGTTTCTCGACACCGCCGGCAACGCATGTCTGATCCAGCCGGAAGCGACCGTCATGATCGCGGGCCGGCCCAAACCTGCACGCACGCCGCGCCGGCAGGCGTCACGCGCGACGACGCCGAAGGGGCTGGCCATGATGTTCGCGCTGGCGACGCAGCCCGGCCTGATCGCGCAGCCGTATCGGGAGATTGCCGCCGCGTCGGGCGTCGCGCTCGGCACGGTCAATCTCGCGATGGACGATCTGATCGCGCGCGGTCTCGTCGGGCAACGCCGCAACGGCGAGCGCCTGATTCCCGACTGGCCGCGCTTCGTACAGGAATGGGCCGCGCTGTACCCGAGCCGCTTGCGTGCGAAGCTGCCGAGTCGCCGGTTTGCCGGCCTCGCGCCCGACTGGTGGCGCGGCTTCGATTTCGCGGCCTTCGATGCGCAACTCGGCGGCGAGCCGGCGGCCGATCTGCTGACGCACGATCTGAAGCCGGCCGCGATCACCGTCTATACGCACGGCGCCGTGCCGAACCGCCTGCTGCTGCAGGGCCGCCTGCGTCCGGACGCGCACGGCGACGTCGAAATCCTCGAAGCGTTCTGGCCGCGCTCGCCGGCACTCGACTGGCGCGAGCAAGATGTGCCGCTCGTGCCGCCGCTCCTGATCTATGCGGATCTCGTCTCGTCCGGAGACAGCCGCAATCTTGCCGCCGCCGAACACATCCATGACCGATACCTCGCCCACCCGCCCGCTTGAAGTCGATGCGAGCCGCCCGCTCGAGCCGGCGGCGGTGGCGCTGCTGCAGTCGGTCGGCGCGGCCTGCGCGCAACTCGACGCGGCATTCGTCGTGGCCGGCGCGACCGCACGCGACATCCTGATGTGGCATGTCCACGGCATCCGGCCGGTGCGCGCGACGCGGGACGTCGACGTCGCGGTGTGCGCGGTCAGCTGGCCGTTTCATGCACGGCTCGTCGATACGCTCGTCGCGACCGGGCAATTCGCCCGCGCGCCGAAGCATCGGCAGAAACTGCTGTTCGACAGCGGTACGCAAGGCTTTCGCACGGAACTCGACCTCGTGCCGTTCGGGCCGCTCGAAGCGCCGCCCGGCGAAATTGCATGGCCGCCCGGCGGCGACTTCGTGCTGAACGTGCTGGGTTTTCAGGAGGCGGTCGATACCGCGCTGACCGTGTCGATCGGCGCCGGCATCACGGTGCCGGTGGCGAGCCTGCCGGCGCTCGCGCTGCTGAAGCTGCTCGCGTGGAAGGACCGACGCGCACGCCAGAACAGCGACGCGTACGACCTGCTGTTCCTGCTCACGCATTTTCACGATGCGGGCAATCGCGAGCGCATCTGGGACGTCGCGCCCGACCTGCTCGAACGACATGGCTTTCAGCCGGAGCTGGTGCAGCGGCGCTGCTCGCGCGTGACGCGAAGCGCGCCGCGTCGCCGCATACGCGCGATGCGATCCGCGCGCTGTTGTCCGACGAAGCGACTTACGCGACGCTCGGGCAGGATCTGCAGGCCCGCGCGTTCGCGCTCTTGCCAGGTGAATTCAATGACGATGCCGACCGGTATCTCGATGCGTTCCGCGATGGCTTCCTCTCGGATCCGCCCGTTCGTCGGGCATGACATGCTGCCGCGCGACGGCAATACCGTCGTGCATTCGCCGCGTCATGCCGAGGCTGCCCAGTCTTCGAGCGGCAACCCCGCGACACGACTGAATTCGCGACCATTGTTCGTGACGAGCACCGCACCGGCTGCGATCGCGTGGCCGGCGATCGAGGCGTCGTTCGCGCCGATCGGCGTGTCGCGTGCGGCAAGGTCGGCGCGGATCGCAGTCGTTGCATCGATCGCCGCGGTATCCCACGACAGCACGCCGTCCAGCCGCGCGACAAAGCTCGTCACGAGCTCGGCATGCTTCGGCGATGCCTTTCTGCCGACTGCACCAAACCGCATTTCGGCATAAGTAACGGCCGATACGACGATCCGGTGCTGCGCGTTGACGCACGACTGCAACCGCGACAGCACCGCGGGCGGCCGCTCGCGCATGATGAACGAACAGAGGTTCGTATCGAGCATGTAGAGCGTGGTCACCGCTTGGACTCCGTCGGCGCATCGGCGTCGCCGGACAAGTCGAAGCGGCCGGATTCGATGACGGCCGGGCGCTCGGCAAGGAAATCGGCATCGGCCAGCGGTTCGTTCGCGAACGACAGCCACGTGGGACGGACCGGCCGTAACAGCAGCGTATCGCCCTCGCGGCGGATCTCGAGCTCCGTGACACCCTCGAACTCCATGTCCTTCGGGATGCGGATTGCCTGGTTACGGGCGTTCTTGAAAATGGAAACGGTGCGCATGAGCCACTCCATGGGAGTACGATGCGCCCACTGTAGACATATGCTGGCATATGTCAATTTGGCGGGAGACGAATCCACCGTTGCGCCCCACGTGGTCGAGGATGTCTGATTCATGCTGCCGGCCTGTCGTCGATGATAGGAGCAATCCATTCTTCATGACGCAGGCCGCGCGGTCCATATACCGGACGGCCAATGCATACGCATCGCAAGGCCGCGCACACCGTCGCACCGACGCTGCGCGCGCCGCCCCTCATGGCAACCGGAAAGTGTCAAAGAACGTATCGCGCTCGATCACGGTGAGCGCCGCGCGCTTGTGCGGGAAATCGAACTCCTTCAGCGTGTAGAACCCGAGCCGATGCATGTACGCGATATGCCGCACGTGGTCGACGCGCGGCTCGCCGACGAGCCGCTGCGTGCGCGGCTCGTCGACGAACATGTAGTGCAGCACCCCGCTCCACCACGCATGCAGCTTGCCGGCGCTCTGAAAACGCGAGTCGCCGATCAGCAGGTGCAGCCCGCGATCGTAGTCGTGCGCATCGTAGAACGGCGCGAGGCGGTCCTCCTTCGCCCAGTAGAACTCGAAATAGCCGAACGGCGTGTCGTCGAAATAGCCGATCATCGGGTGCATGTGCGGGTCGGCGAGCCGTTCGGCGAGATACGCCGCATGCTCGTCGCGCGTGCCGCGCTGGTCCCAGAAATGCGCGACACGGTCGAGGTTCATCCAGGTGCTGAACAGGTCCGCGTGCGCATCGATGTCGACGGTGCGCAGGCTGAACGTCATGCCGACCTGCGGCATCGCGCGGGCATAAATCTCGCCGGCCGGCGACGGCGGCCGCACCGGATGCCGATGGCCGTTCGTGATCGCGTAGCGCAGCGGCATCCCGCCCGACGCGGGCGCCTTCAGCCACGGCCGCGGATTCTGCCAGAACGTCGTGCGCGACACGGTGAGCCGCAGCGTGTCGCCCGCGACCTGCGCGCCGTCGATCACGCCTTCGCGCACCGCACGCGCGACGTACGATGCCACGGCCGCCGCATCGGCGCCGCCGAGCGGCACCGAGATCGTCGCCGCATCGTGCCGCGTGTCGGTGTTGAACAGTGCGACGAAGGTCGCGAGCAGCGCGTCCGGCGCGTCGTCGGGCCGCCATGCGTCGAGCGCCTGCTCGACGACGGCCGCCGCTTGCCCGTGCGCGGCGCCGTCGAGCGCCGCGGCCACTTCCCCTTCGACGGCGTCGGCCGTGCCGGCCGGTTTCGTCAGCGTGTCCTGCATCACAATGCTCCCGCGTCGTGGCGATCGGCGAGCACGTGCAGCCCGCGTTCGAGCGCCGGAAACAGGCTGCGCTGGAAGTTGTTCCAGCGCAGTTCGAGAATCGTGTCGTCCGGCGCGATCGGCGTGTCGAGCACGTCGCAGATCACCTCGCCGGAATCGATACCGTTGTCGACGTAGTGGAACGACGCGCCCGTCATCGTCACGGGGTCGACGGACGACGTCGCGCCGGTGGCCCAGTCGACCCGTTCGCCGCGTGCGCCGTGCAGCGCGTCGAGCGTCGCCCACGCGCCGCGCCGCTGGTACGGCGAATCGTCGGCCGTGATGCCCGGGTGGATGTTCGCGATGCGCCGGTGAAAACGCGCGCCCGGCCGCACGAGTTCGTCGAGGATCACGAGCAGCCCGTCGAGCACGACGATGTCGGCGTCGAGTTCGAGCAGGCGCTCGAGCAGGCGGCGCTCGAATGCCTGTTTGCCGGTCACGCGCTCGCGCGCGTCGCGCGGCAGCCGCCGATACGTCGACGCGATCGTGCAGAACAGTTCGTCGACGGGCCGGCCTTGCACCGTCAAGCCTTCCGGCAGGATCCACGGGCGGCCCGGCGTGCGTGCGAACCCGTAATCGGCCACTTTCGCGCGGTCGGATGGCGACCCGTCGTCGTCGTCGACGATCACGCCCTGGAGCGTGTAGCGTTCGCCCAGCGGCGAATCGTTCAGGCGTTCGACGAGGAATTCGAGCGGCGCCTTCATGTAGCGCGTGCCGCCCCGATAAGCGACCGGCTGGCCGGCACGATCGGCCGCGCCGTTGCGCAGCGACTGGATGTAGACGAGATTTTTCTTCGGCATGGAGGCGTCGTGGAAAAAAGCGGACGAAGGCGCCGCGGCCGGCCCGCGCCGGCCACGAAGGCCGGCCGGCGAGCGGCGGCGCGCGACGTCACCAGTTGTATTTCGCGGTCGCGATCACCGTGCGGTCGGTCCCGAAAATGCAGACGTTCGTCGATTGGCAACCGCTGATGTAATGGCGATTGAACAGGTTCGTCCCGTTCACGGCGAAGCGCCAGTTACGCGTGTCGTAATGCAGGCCCGCGTCGAACAGCGTGACGCTCGACACCGTCAGCGAGTTGTCGGCCGCACCGGCCGACGCGCTCTGGTAGCGAATGCCGCCGCCGAGGCCGAAGCCGGCGAGCGGCCCCGTGTGCCATGTCCAGTCGGTCCACAGCGACGCCATCTGGCGCGGACGCGGAATATCGACCGGCCAGTTGTTCAGCGTGTTGTCGTTCGCCTTGATGACCTTCACATCCTGGTAGACATACGACGCGACCACCGACAGGTTCGGCGTGACCTTGCCGGTCGCGCTCAGCTCGATCCCGCGCGAACGCACCTCGCCCGACTGCACCGACTTCGTGCCGTCCGGGTCCTGGCTCGGCAGCGCCGGCGTGATCCCGTTGGTCTGGTTGATCTGGTAGATCGCCGCGTTGAGCATCAGGTTCTTGCCGGGCGGCTGCCAGCGCAGGCCCGCTTCGATCTGCTTGCCGCGCGTCGGCTGCGGCAGCCCGCCGCCGAGCAGGTTCACGCCGATCAGCGGATTGAACGACGTCGCGTAGCTGACGTACGGCGACAGCCCGTAATCGCCCTGGTACGTGAGGCCGACGCGGCCGGTGAACGCCGTGACATCCGCCTTCGTCGACGTGCCGGCCGCGCGGTCGTCCATCCGCATGTTGACCCAGTCCTCGCGGCCGCCGAGCGTCAGCGTCCAGCGGTTCCACTTGATCTGGTCCTGCGCGTACAGGCCGAACGTGTTCATCGCCGTGTACGTGTTGGTGCGACCGGTCGTCTCCGGATTGGAGAACACGCTCGTGGTCACTGGCGTATAGACGGGGTTGTAGATGTTCAGTGTCGGCGCGGCGGCAATCCATTCGCTGTCGGTCGCGGTCTGGCGGTTGTACTGGAAGCCGAGCAGCAGCGTGTGCTGCAGCGGCCCCGTCGCGAAGCGGCCCTCGAGGTTGTTGTCGATGTCGAAGCGGCTGTAGTTCATCTGGAACACGCCGGCCCAGCGATTGACGGTGGTCAGCGTGTCGTCCGAGAAGCCGTTGCCCCACACCGAACCGTTGTCGAGCGACAGGTGCATCAGGCGCGTGTTCTGACGGAACGTCCAGGCCGGCGTCAGGTTGCGCTCGAACTGGTAACCGACCGACCACTGCTTCTTGCGGTAGTAGTTGAAGTTGCCGTCGCCTTCGTAGATGTCCTTGTCGATCTGGCCGTTCGGGTTCGGCAGCACCGTGCCCTGCGCGGGCAGGAAGTTCGACGAGATGTCGCCCCAGTCCTGCAGGTAGGTCGCGGACAGCGTCAGCGACGTATCCGCGTCCGGGCGCCAGCGGAACGACGGCGCGAGTGCGACGCGCTGATCGTTGTTCGGTCCCGTCAGTGCATTGCCGTCGCGCGCGACGCCGACGAACCGGTACGCATACTTGCCGTCCGGATCGAGCTTGTCGCCGACGTCGATCATGAACTGCTTGCGTGCGTAGTTGCCGATCTGCACGCCCGCTTCGCGCACGCGCTCGCCGTCGGCGAGCTTGGTGTGCACGTCGATGATCGCGCCCGGATCGCCCGCGCCGTACAGCACCGAGGTCGGCCCGCGCAGCACGCTGATGCTGTCGATCATGTACGGATCGACGCGCCAGCTCGCGAGGTTGATCGTGTTCGGCACCTGCAGCCCGTTCACGTAGGCGGTCGGCGTGAAGCCGCGCAGCGCCGCGTACCAGTCGGAACGGTTGTCCGATCCGTACGACGAGAAGCCTGGCACGTAGCGCAGCGCCGCGTTCACGTCGGTGGCGCCGGTCATCTCGATCTGCTGCGCGGTGACGACGTTGATCGTCTGCGGGATCTCGTTGAGCGGCGTGTCGGTCTTGGTGCCGGTCGTGCTGCGCTTCGCGACGAGCCCGACCGTGCCGTCTCCCGCCGAGGCCGCGTTGACGGTGATCGCCGGCAGCGTGCCGTTTTGCGCGCCCGTCGACGGATTCGCCGTCGCACCGTTCTGCGCACTGCTCGCCGACGCCGCGGCGCCTGCGTTCACGGCCGGCGCCGTCTGGGCGTAAGCGTGCCCTGCCGCCGCCGTACCGAACGCCACGCTTGCCGCGGCTGCGATCGCACGCAAACGCGTGCCTGTTGCCCACTCCATCTTCTTCTGCTCCACTTTTTTCATGCGGTCTCCGACCGCGCCTTTGTCAAAGAGCGAAAGCCATCCGGCCCGCGCTCACCCCGTTGTTCGGTCGTTTTTCATGCGTTGCCCGGGCCGCGCCTTCGTCATGCGCGGACGCGATCCCGTCTTCGAGCGACGCGCAGATTTCGTCCGCGCGGCGCGCCAGTACCGACAGCAGCGTGTCGGACAGGCCGTGGCTGTCTTCGCAGCAGCCTTGCAGATAGATGCGCGGCGCGAAGTGCTCGGGCGTCGCGAGCAGGTAGTCGCGCGTCACGTCGCCGCGCGCGAGCGCATCGCCCAGATGCGGCGCGAGGCCTTCGAGCAGCGCCGAATGCGTGTCGCGGCGGTAGCCGGTCGCGAGCACGAGCGCGTCGAAGCGCTCGACGCGCGTGATGCCGCTCAACCGGTCGCGCAACGTCAACTCGATGCGGCCGTCGGCGGTGCGCACCGCGGCCTCGATCGCGCTGTTCGCGAGCAGCGCATGACGCGGCGTGCCGTCGATGCGCTGCAGGTACAGCATTTCGTAGATCTGCTCGATCAGCGGCCGGTCGACCACCGCGTAGTTCGTGTCGCGATAGCGCTCGAGCAGCGCGCGGCGCGCATCGTGCGGCTGCGCATAGACGACGTCGGTGAATTCGGGGCTGAAGATTTCGTTGACGAACGGGCTGTCGTCGGCCGGCTTCAGCGCGCCTGCGCGCATCACGAGGCTCGCGTCGACGTGCGGGAAGCGGCGCGCGAGGTCGATGAACACCTCGGCCGCGCTCTGCCCCGCCCCGATCACCGCGACGCGGCGTCGCTCGCCGTCGGGCGACGCGACGAGCCGGTCGATGTCGGTCAGGTAGGATGACGAATGGATCACGCGGTCGCGGCCGAGCGCGGCGAACGCATCCGGAATCGCCGGCGTGCCGCCGACGCCGACCGACAGCGCACGCGTGACGCGCTGGCGCTCGTGGCCGGCCGCGTCGCGCGACAGCACGCGCAGTGCGTCGATCCTTGCCCCCTCGCCGCGCACGGGTTCGATCCCGAGCACGGTCTCGCTGTAATGGACGCGATCGTCGAACGCGTCGGCCACCCAGCTCAGGTAGTCGTGGAATTCGACGCGGGTCGGATAGAAATTCTTCAGGTTCACGAATTCGTTCAGCCGGCCGCGTTCGAACAGGTAGTTGATGAACGTGTAGCGGCTTTTCGGATCGCGCATCGTGACGAGATCCTTCAGAAACGAGATCTGCATCCGGCAGTCGTCGAGCAGCATCCCGCGATGCCAGCCGAATTCCGGCTGGCGCTCGACGAAGCAATGGGCGAGCGCGTGCACGCCGCCGCGCTCCGCGAGGCGCACGGCCAGCGCCAGATTCGACGGCCCGAAGCCCACGCCGATCAGGTCGAATACGGTTTCTCTCTGCATGTCTCAGCTCCCTTGTCGGTGAATCCGGCCCGTCAGACGTGACGGCCGGAGAAGAACGTCTCGCGCAGCGTGCGCATCCACATCGTCTGCGCGTCGGCCAGCGCGAGACGGCGCTGCCGCGCGAAGCCGTGCCGCGCGAGATGGTCGGCAACCCGCGTGTGGCCGGCCGGAACGGCACAGCCGACCGCATCGGTACGCAGGTCGTCGAGAAACAGGTAATGCACGACGGACGGCAGCCAGCCGGCTACGCGGTGCGGGCCGCGCCAGCGCGGCTCGCCGACCAGCATCCGCAGCCCGCGGTCGTAGTCGCGCGCCGCGACGTGCGGCGCGAGCGCGTCCTCCTTCAGCCAGAACGCTTCGAAATACGCGAACGGCTCGCCGTCGAAGCAGCCGACGAGCGGCGTGACGTGCGGATCGGTTTCCTGCGGGCCTGCCGCGCCGCATGGCGCGGGCCGTGCGCCCGGCCAGCCGTCGCGCACACGCGGTTCGTCGAACCAGCGCGCGAGCCGCTCGGCATCCTCCGCCGGCTGCCAGCCGCGCAGCGTGAAGCGCACGCCGAGCGCCGGCAGGTCGCGCGCGTAGACGTCGCCGCGCGGCGCGGGCGGCCGGAGCGGATGGCGCCGGCCGTCGGTGATCGTCGGCAGCATCGCGCACGGCGGAGGCGCGCCGACGCGCCACAGGTCGGCCTGTTGCGCCCAGCCGTCGCGCACGCAGCGGCCGCCGTCGGCGAGGACGCCGCTCGCGCGCAGCGCGTCGAGCGCGACCGCCGGCCAGGCGGCCGGGTCGAGCCGGATCGCCGCGTGGCGCGCGCTGTCCGAGAACGCCGCGGCCAGCGCGGCCAGCAGCGCCCGCCGCTGGTCGGCCGGCGCCGCGCGATGGTTGTAGGCGACGAGGCGCAGCGCGCCGTCGTCGCCAAGCTGCGCGCGCAGCAACTGCGCGCCGATCCCGTCGCCGTGCGCGACGCGGATCTCCACGCCGTCGCGCACGGCGAACAGGCCGTCCGCGAACGCGAGGCGGTAGGTATCGAGCATCGTGAATCCGTCCGGACGCACCTCAGCCAGCATGGCGCGCCTCCTGTCCCGTTTGCGCTTGCGCATCGAGCCGCGCGCCGAGCGCCGCGAGCGTCGGCGCCGCGAACACGTCGGCGACCGTCAGCGCATGGCCGGCACGGCTTGCGGCATCGACGAAGCGCACGACGTCGAACGACGTCGCGCCGGCTTCGAACAGGTCCGCATCGGGCTCGGGGGCGGCCGTCGCGAACGTGTCCGACCACAGCGCGGCGAGCACGGCAGCGGCATGCGACGGCATGGCGTGGATCCGTGTCGCGCCGTCGGCGCGTGCGCCGAACGCGACGCGCGTATCCGCGCGCTCATCGGGCGCGCCGAGCACGGCTTCCGACGCACCGGCGAAACGCGCGACTTCGTCGTGATACAGATCGACGAGCGTGTCGACGAAATCGCGCGCGAGCAGTTCGTCCGCATACGAGAACGCGGCGCTCACGCGGCCGTCCGGATGCTCGACGACGTCCAGCTCCAGCGTAAACACGACACGATGGCGCACGTCGTCGAATTCGGCCAGCGACAGGCCGGCCCAGTCGCGCGCGGCCGCACCCGTCGGGCGCAGGTAGTTGAACATCACCTGGAACAGCGGATTGGCCTGCGCGGCACGCGGCGCACGCAACGCGGCCACCACATCGGCGAACGGCACGTCGGCATGCGCATACGCGGCGAGCGCCGTGTCGCGCACCCGTGCGAGCACGTCCGCGCGGCGCGCGGCCGGGTCGATGCGCGTGCGCACGACGACCGCGTTGATGAACAGGCCGAGCGCCGCGCAGGCCGCGTCGCCCGTGAGCGCTCGCGTCGACGCGAGCACGCCGACCGGCTGGTCGGCCACGCCCGTCGCGCGGAACAGCGCGGTGTTGAGCGCCGCGTGCAGCAGCATCGGCAGCGTGGCGTGCGACGCCGACGCGGCGTCGCGCGCGGCGCGAATCAGTTGCCCATCGAATTCGAACGCGATGCGGGCCGCGCGCCATTGCGGCACGGCCGGCGCGTCGGCACGCTGCGGCAGCACGCGCGACGGCAGATCGGCGAGCGCATCGCGCCAGTACGCGACACGCGCCGGATGGCAAGGCGCCGGCAGCACGAGCGGCAAGGCCGGCTGCACGGCTTCGGCGGCCGGCACGGCGCTGCGCTGCACGCGGGCGACATAGCGGGCGCGCACCGCGTCGAGCCACAGCTCGATCGATTCGCCATCCGACACGATGTGGTGAATCGTCAGCGACAGCACGTGATCGTCCGCACCGAGCCGCAACACGCGAGCGCGCCACAGCGGCGCGTCGGCCGCGAGGTCGAACGGTGCGAGCGCATCCGCGTCGGTCAGCGCGGCCGCGCGGGAGAGCGCATCGGCGTGGGCCGACAGGTCGGTCACCGGCAGATCGACGGCAATGTCCGCGTCGATCCGCTGGCCCGGCAGCGCGCCGTCGCGAGCGACGAGCCGCGCACGCAGCGCCGGATGCATGGCCGCCGCATCCGAGAACGCCCCGCGCAGCGCCGCGACATCCAGCGGGCCGCGCACGCGCAGCGCGACCGGAATGTTGTACGCGGCGCTGTCCGGTTGCGCGCGCCACAGGAACCACAGGCCGAGTTGCGCGGGCGACAGCGGCCATACGCCATGCGCGTCCGGTTTGACCACCGCGACGCCCGGCGCCGCGGCGCCCGCATGCGCGGCGCGCGGCGCATCGGCCACCTGCAGCGCGTATTGCGCAAGCACGGGCGCCTCGAACAGCGCACGCACCGGCACGTCGCGGCCAAGCCGTTCGGTCACGCGCGTCGCGACGCGCACGGCCGCGAGCGAATGACCGCCGAGATCGAAGAAGTGATCGCCGCGGCCGACGCGCTCCAGGTTCAGCACGTCGCACCAGATCGCCGCGAGCACGGCTTCGTCGCCGTCGTGCGGCGCCTCGTACTCACGTTCGATACGCACCGGCGCCGGCAGCCGCGCGCGGTCGACCTTGCTGTTCGCGTTGCGCGGCAGCGCGTCGAGCACGATCAATTGCGCGGGCACCATGTAATCGGGCAGCGTGCGGCGCAGATGCGCGTCGAGCGTCGCGGCTTCGATCGGCTGCGCGGCTGCCTGCGCGTCGGCGGTCAGTT
Organism: Burkholderia sp. MSMB1459WGS; assembly: GCF_001534535.1. Taxonomy (NCBI): domain Bacteria; kingdom Pseudomonadati; phylum Pseudomonadota; class Betaproteobacteria; order Burkholderiales; family Burkholderiaceae; genus Burkholderia; species Burkholderia sp. MSMB1459WGS. The sequence goes on along the minus strand of NZ_LPMU01000002.1, from coordinate 76,210 downwards.
CGACGTACGCGACGAGTTGCGCGAGCGCGCCCTGCCCGTGCACGACCGCGCATGCTTCGCGCACCGCGTCATGTGCGGCGAGCTGCGCTTCGATTTCGCCGAGCTCGATGCGCAGGCCGCGCAGCTTCACCTGGTGATCGACGCGGCCGATGAAATCGAATACGCCGTCCGCGCGGCGCCGCACGAGGTCGCCGGTGCGGTACAGTCGCGCGCCCGGCGCGCCGTACGGATCCGGCACGAAACGCTCGGCCGTCAGCGCCGGGCGGTCGAGGTAGCCGCGTGCGACGCCGATCCCCTCGCCGCCCAGATACAGTTCGCCGATCACGCCGACCGGCAGCGGATGCAGCCGCGCGTCGAGCACGTGCGCGGTGCGCGCGCCGACCAGCGTGCCGATCGGCAGATACGCGGCGTCGCCGAGCTTCGCGAGATCGTCGCCGGGGCGAAACATCCACAGCGTCGGCGTGATGACCGTTTCGGTCGGGCCGTAGCCGTTGACCACGCGCACGTTCGGCAGCGCACGGCGCAACATCGCGAACGCCTCGCGCGACGTCGCCTCGCCGCCGACGGTCAGCGAACGCAGCGTCGGCGGCGCGCCGTGCGCGAGCGCCCATTCGGCGAGCTGTGCCGCGCAGCCGGGTGGCACGTAGGTCATCGTCACGCCGTCGCGGATCATCATCGCGCAGGTCTGCGCGGGCGGCCACAGCACGTCGGCCGTCACCGACACGGCGGCGCCCGACATGTATTGCGAAAACCAGCCTTCGTGCGCACCGTCGAAATTGACCGACTGGAACAGCAGGAACACGTCGTTCTCGCCCGCGCCGTAACGCTCGGCGATCGCCGCGCAATGCAGCGCGAACGACGCGTGGTCGACGATCACGCCTTTCGGCTTGCCGGTCGAGCCCGACGTATAGATCGCATAGGCCGCGTGGCCGGGCAGCACGTCCGGCAACGCGACGTGCGCGGCTTCGTCGAGCGCATCGATCGCATCGGCGCGCCACACGCGCAGCGCAGGCAGTTCGGGCAGCGACGCGGCGCTCGCGGCGTCGGTCAGCACGTGCGCGATGTTCGCGTCGCCGACGATCTGCGCGAGCCGTTCGCGCGGGTGAGCCGGGTCGAGCGGCACGAACGCGGCGCCCGACTTCAGCACCGCGATCAGCGCGACGAGCAGGTCGACCGAGCGCTGCAGCGCGACGCCCACGCGCATCTCGGGCCGCACGCCGGCCGCCACCAGATGGCGCGCCAGGCGCGCCGCGCGGTTATCGACTTCGCCGCGCGTCAATGCGCGATCGACATCGGCGACGCCGCGTGCGTCGGGCCGCGCGTGCGCATGCGCGGCGATGCGCACATGCACCGGAACGAACGGCTCGGCAGCGGTCGCGCCGGCCGGCGCGTTCCACGCGAAGAGCTGCGCGCGTTCGTCGGCAGGCAGCCAGTCGAGATCGCCGATCGGCATGTCGGGGCGCGCGAGGGCATCGGTCAGCAGCGTGATGAAGCGCGTAGCCAGCCGTGCGATCGCATCCGCGTCGAACAGGTCGAGCGCGTAGATGAAAGCAGCGTCGAAGGTGCCGTCCGGCGTCGCTTCGACGGACAGCGTCAGGTCGAATTTCGCGGACGGCGTGCCCGACGGCAGCAACGCGGCCGATGCCGAGCCGAGTGCCGGCAGCGCGCGGCGTTCGCCGTACGCGGCCATCACCTGGAACAGCGGATGGTGGCTTGCACTGCGCGGCACGCCGAGCGCGTCGACCACCTGCTCGAACGGCACGTCCTGATGCATCTGCGCGTCGACGAGCGCGCGCTGCGTACGCGCGACCAGCGACGAGAAATCGCCGTGCGCGGGCACGTCGACGTCGATCGCCAGCGTGTTGACGAAGAAACCGATCAGGCCCGCGACTTCCGCGCGCTCCCGGTTCGCGGCCGGCACGCCGACGCAGATCCGTGCGTCGCCGGTCGCGCGCGCCAGCAGCGCGTCGAGCGCGGCGAGCAGCACCGCGAACGGCGTCGCGCCGGCCGCGGCCGCGAACGCGCGCAACCGCGCACCGATGCGCGCATCGAGCGAAAACACATGACGCGCGCCGCGCGCACTGCGCCGCGCCGGCCGCGCGGTCGCGCCGGGCAGCGTCAGCACGCCGCGCTGCGGATCGAGCCGCTCGCGCCAGAACGCGAGCTGACGGTCGCGCTCGCCGGCGTCGAGCCAGCGGCGCTGCCACAGCGCGTAGTCGGCGTACTGGATCGGCAGCGGCGCGAGCGGCACCGGCTCGCCCGACGCATACGCGCGATAGAACGCCGCGAGTTCGTCCAGCATCACGCCCGACGACCAGCCGTCCGACACGATGTGATGCACGGTGAGCGCGAGCCAATGATGCGTCGCGTCGAAGCGAATCAGATGCGCGCGCACGAGCGGCGCCGCCCCGAGATCGAACGGTTCGGCTTCGTCGGCCGTCGCGAGCGCTTGCGCGCGCGCCACGCGCTGCGCATCCGGCAACGCGTCGAGATCGGTTTCGCGCCACGGGCAGCGCAACGGCGCGTGGATCGTTTGCGCGACGCCGTCCTGCGCTTCGTCGAAGGTCGTGCGCAGCGCCTCGTGGCGCGCAATCAGCGCATCGCATGCGAGACGCAGCGCATGCACGTCGAGCGGGCCCGTCAGCGCCAGGCGCTCGGTGATGTGGTACGCGTCCGGCGCATCGATCAGCCGCGCGTGCAGCCACAGCCGCGTCTGCGCGAACGACGCCGGCACGCGGTCGCTGCGCGGCGTGCGCGGCGGGATCGGCAGCACGCGGAAGTCGATGCCGGCCGCGCCGAGCTTGTCGATGAAGACCGCGCGCTGCGCGTCGGGCAGTTGCGCGAAACGCGTCGCGAGCGCGAGCCAGTCGGGTTGAACCTTCGTCATCCGTCGTCCTTATTGGGTTTCCAGTTCGCCGAGCAGCGCGTCGATCGCGCTTGCCGCATCGGTTGCGCCGCGTGCCGCGCAGGCCGCGTCGATCGCTTCCGCGCAGCGCGCCAGCGTGCGCGTGTCGAACAGCGTGCGCAGCGGCAGCGCGAGCCCCCAGTGCAGGTTGGCCTGCGCGTGGGCCTGCGTCGCGAGCAGCGAGTGGCCGCCGAGCAGGAAGAAATCGCCGTCGCGGCCGATCGCGTCCACGTGCAGCACGCGCTGCCAGATTTCCGCGAGCGCACGCTCGGTATCGGTCGCGAGTTCGATGGCTTCGGTCGCTTCACGCACCGGCGCGGGCAACGCATGGCGGTCGCACTTGCCGTTCGGCGTAACGGGCAATGCATCGAGTTCGATCAGTTGCGACGGCACCATGTACGCCGGCAGTTGCGCACGCAGCGCGTCGAGCAACGCCGCGCGGTCGAGCGGGCCAGCGCCGCCGCGGGCGACGTAGCCGATCAGCTGCTCGTCGCGCACGATCACGACCGCATCGTTGACCCCCGGCGCCGCGCGCAGCAGCGCCTCGATCTCGCCCGGCTCGATTCGCTGGCCGCGCAGCTTCACCTGCGTGTCGACCCGGCCGAGGTAGTCGAGCGCGCCGTCCGCGCGCCGGCGCGCGAGGTCGCCGGTGCGGTACATGCGCCCCCCCGGCACGAACGGATCGGGCACGAAGCGCTCGGCGGTCAGCGCCGGACGGCCGAGATAGCCGCGTGCGAGGCCCGCGCCCGCGAGATACAGTTCGCCGGTCGCGCCGGCCGGCACCGGCTGCCACGCGGCATCGAGCACGTGCAGTTGCAGGTTCGCGATCGGATGGCCGATCGGCACCGCGGCCGCACGCGCGTCGTCGGGGCCGCAGGTCCAGTGCGACACATCGATCGCGGCTTCGGTCGGCCCGTACAGGTTCACGAGCGTCGCGTTCGGCAAGAGGCGCGCCATCTTCGCGACGAGTTCGGGCGCCAGCGCCTCCCCGCTCGCGACGATCAGGCGCACGCTGTCGCATTGCGCGGCAGCCGCGAAATCGTCGAGATGCGCAGCGAACGCGGCGAGCATCGACGGCACGAAATGCAGCACCGTCACGCCGTGCGCGTGGATCGCGGCGGCCAGACGCGCCGGATCGCGGTGATCGCCCGGCGCGGCGATCGCGAGCTTCGCGCCGATCGCGAGCGGCCACACGAATTCCCACACCGACACGTCGAAGCCGAACGGCGTCTTGTGCAGCACGACGTCGTCGCGCGTCAGCCGGTACGCATGCTGCATCCACGCGATCCGGTTCGCGAGCGCGCCGTGCGTGTTGCCGGCGCCCTTCGGCTTGCCGGTCGAGCCGGACGTGTAGATCAGGTACGCGAGCTGCGCGTCGTCGATCGCGGCGGCGTGATCGTCGGTATCGCCCGCTTCGTCGGCCAGCAGTTCCGCGACCGTCAGCAGTTGCGTCTCGGCGCCCTCGCCCAGCGCGGCTTCGACCTGTTCGCGCAGATGCGCCTGCGTGATCGCGACGGCCGGCCGCGCGTCGCGCAGCAGGTAAGCAATGCGTTCGGCCGGATAGTCGGGATCGACCGGCAGATACGCGGCGCCGGCCTTCAGCACGCCGACGAGCGCCATCACCATGTCGAACGAGCGCTCGACGCACAGCGCGACCGGCGTATCGGGCTGCACGCCGCGCCGGCGCAGCGCGGCGGCGATGCGCGACGTCGCGGCGTCGAGTTCGCGATAGGTCGCGCGCTGCACATGGCCGCGAGCGTCCGCGTATTCGAGCGCGGTCGCGTCGGGCGTCGCCCGTGCCGCGTCGCCGAATTGCAGGTGCAGCGGCTGCCGTCGTTCCACCGGCCAGGTACGCGCGGTGTCCTGCGCACGCGTCAGCGCATCGCGGGTCGCATCGTCGGCGATCGACAGCGTGCCGAGCCGCGCGTCGGGCGTACGGGCCAGCGCATCGAGCGCGCTGGCGAAGGCGCGGTGCCAGGTCTCGACCTGACGCGCGTCGATGCGCGCGGTGTCGTAGCCGTAGTCGATCGTCAGTTCGACGCCGGTTTCGATCACGAGCGTCAGCGCGAAATCGGTCGCTTCGATGCTGCGTACGCCGCTCAACGCCAGCGCGCGCGGATCGGCATCGCGCGCGGTGTCGTCCACCGGATAGTTCTCGAATACGACCAGCGTATCGAACAGTGCTCCGCCCGCCCCGCGCGCCCAGCGCTGGATGTCGGCGAGCGGCGTGTGCGCGTGTTCGGCGGCGGCCGCGTTCTCGCGTTGCAGCGTTTGCAGCCAGTCGGCCGCCCGTTGCTGCGGCGCCGGCGCGGTGATCACCGGCAGCGTGTTGATGAAAAGACCGAGCACCGAGTCGACGTCCGCGAGCGCGTCGGGACGGCCCGCGACGGTCGCGCCGAACGCGACGGCCGGCTGGTGCGTCATCCGCTGCAGCGCGAGCGCCCATGCACCCTGCACCAGCGTGTTGACGGTCAGTTTCAACGCGCGGGCGGTCTGCGCGACGCGCGTCGTCGTGTCGGCATCGAGCGTCGCGCGCCACGTGACCATCTCGGCATCCGCGCGGTCGGCCGTGCGTTCCGCGATCAGCGTGGGCGCGTCGAGCCGCGCCAGGCGCTCGGTCCAGAAGCGCTCGTCGGCGTCGCGATCGCGCGTGCCGAGCCACGCGATGAAGTCGCGATAGCGCAGCGCCGGACGGCTCGCGAACGGCGACACGGCGTCCGGGTCGCGGTAGTCGCGCAGCACGTCGGCGAGCAGCCGCGCGGTGCTCCAGCCGTCGAGCAGCACGTGGTGACGCGTCCATACGACGCGCCATGCGCCGTCCGTCACGCGGATCAGCGTGAGCCGCATCAGCGGCGGCTCGCGCCAGTCGAAGCCGCGTGCGCGGTCGGCCGCGAGCCACGCGTCGAAATCGGCGTCGAGCGTGTCGCCGCGCGTGCGCCAGTCGAGTTGCTCGACCGGCATGCGCGCATGACGATGCACGCACTGTAGCGGCGCGGCTTCGTCCGGCATCACGCTCGTGCGCAGGATGTCGTGACGCGCGACGGATGCGTCGAACGCAGCCGCGAGCCGGTCGGCGTCGAGCGCCGTTGCGGTCGCGACGAGCTGGTTCACGTAGCTCGCGTGGCCAGGCGCGAACAGCGCATGGAACAGGATGCCCTGCTGCATCGGCGACAACGGATACACGTCGTCGATCGCGCGCCAGTCGAGCGGCGCGCGCTCGATCGCGGCCTGCGTGAGACCGGCCGCCTGCGCGAGCGGGAAATCGCCCGGCGTCGCGCCGGCGCCGCGATGCGCGACGCGCGACGCGCAGGCGTCGACGAGTTCGCGCAGCGCGGCCGCGAAGCGTTCGGCGAACGCGTCGATCGTCGCGCGTTCGAATTGCGGCGCACCGTAGACCCAGTGAACCTTCAGCGTGCGCGCACCGTCGCCGCCCGCGTCGAGGTACGCATGGATCGCGAGCGTATTGCCGAGCGGGCCCTGCGGGTCGCGCTCGACGCCGGTGCCGCCGAAACGCGGGACGAGCATTGCATCGCGCGGCGCGTCGAACTGGCCGAGATAGTTGAACGTGACGCGCGGGCGCGGCACGGCGGCCAGCGTCGCGCGCGTCGCCGTATCGCCATGGTGCGCGAGCACGCCGAAGCCGAGCCCCTTGTGCGGCACCGCGCGCAGCGTGTCCTTGACCGCGCACAGCGTGTCGCGGGCCGTCGCTTCGACCGGCAGCGTCACCGGGTAATGACTCGTCAGCCAGCCGATCGTGCGGCTGGCATCCGCGTCGTCGAACAGCGCCTCGCGGCCGTGTCCTTCCAGCTCGACCCGGCACGATGCGGCGCCGCTCGCGCCGGCCAGCGCCAGCGCGAGCGCCGCGCCGAGCAGCTCGATCGTCTGCGTGCGATAGGCCGCGTGCGCGTCGGTCAGCGCGGCGCGGGTCAATGCCGCGTCGATCGTCTGCACGACGACTGCCGCGTCGGCGTTCGTCGCCGCTGCGTCGGGGTGATCGGGCACGATGTCGTCGCCCTGCGCCATGCCGGCCCAGTAGGCAGCTTCGGCTGCGAACGGCGACGCCGGCTCCGTTGCGGCGCGGGCGAGCCGCGCGGCCCATGCGTCCGCGCGCAGGCCCGGTTGCGACAGGCGGATCGGCGTGCGCTCGCATGCGGCGCGATAAGCGGTGTCCAGGTCGTCGAGCAGGATCCGCCACGACACGCCGTCGACGATCGCATGGTGAATCGCGAGATAGAGCCGCGTCGAACCGTCCGGCAGCCGTGCCGCGCACGCGCAGGCGAGCGGCCCGCTGCCGAGGTCGAGACGGCGTTGCAGCGCGTCGAAACGTGCCAGCGCGTCGGCTTCGTCACGGGCGGCGACTTCGACGAACGGCAGCGCGTCGTACGGCTTCGCCGCATCGCTCGCGTGCCACGTGCCGTCCGCGCCGCGCGCGAAGCGCTGACGGAATGCGTCGTGATGCGTGAGCAGCGCGTCGAATGCGCGGGCGAACGCGTCCGCGTCGAACGCGCCGCGCACATCGAACGACACCGCCTGGTTCCAGTGGCCGCGGTGCGGGATATCGAGCGCGAAGAAGCGTTGCTGCGCGGGCGTCAGGATCGACGTGGCAGCCGGCAGCGCGACGGCAGTCGCGTCTGCGCTTGCAGGCCGGGCGGCGATGGCCGTGTCGTCCGTTTTTGCGATGCGTGCGAGTTCGGCGACGGTCGGCCCGTCGAACAGCTGCTTCGGCGTGAAGCGCACGCCGCGCTTGCGCGCACGGGCGATCACCTGCAGCACGAGGATCGAATCGCCGCCGAGTTCGAAGAAATTATCGTCGCGGCCGACTTTCGGCGCCTTCAGCACGGCTTGCCAGACGTCGGCGAGCACCGTTTCGACCGCGCCCTGCGGCGCATCGCCGGACGCGACCGGGACCGGCACGGCCGCCAGCTCGCGCAATGCCGCGCGATCGATCTTGCCGTTCGCCGTCACGGGCAGGCGCGCCAGCGCGACGAATTGCGCGGGCACCATGTAGTCGGGCAGCTTCGCGGCGAGCGCGGCGCGCATCGCGGCCTCGTCGAATGTCGCACCGTCGCGCATCACGACGAACGTCGCGAGCCGCAGGCGGCCATCGTGCTCGATCGCGAGCGTTTCGGCCTGCGCGATCGGGCCGGCCGCGCGCACGGCCGCACTCACCTCGCCCGGCTCGACGCGGTAGCCGCGAATCTTCACCTGGTCGTCGATACGGCCGAGGAAAACGAGCCGGCCGTCCGCGCGCAACCGCACGCGGTCGCCCGTGCGATACAGCCGCGCGCCGGGTGTGAACGGATCGGGCACGAACCGTTCGGCGGTTTGCGCGGGGCGTCCGAGATAGCCGCGTGCGACACCCGGCCCGCCCAGATACAGCTCGCCCATCGCGCCGGCCGGCACGCAGGCGCCGAACGCGTCGAGCACCAGCGCGCGCGCATTCGGCAGCGGCACGCCGAGCGGCACGCCGCTCGCGGGATCGCGCGCGCCGGCGGCGATCGACGCCGTGTCGCACGCGATCGCGCCGACCGTCGCTTCGGTCGGCCCGTAATGGTTGATCACGCGGCAGGCCGGTGCGAGCGCGGCCAGCCGCGCGACCAGCGCCCACGTGAGCGTTTCGCCGCCCGTGACGAGCGCGTGGCGCGGCAGCACGTCGGCCGGCGCGCGCGCATCGAGCAGCGCCTGCAGGTGGCTCGGCACGATCTTCAGCACGCCGACGTCGCGACGGCGCATTTCGTCGGCGAACAGATCGGGATCGAACGCACACGCGGCCGGCAGCAGGTGCAGCGTGCGGCCCGCGCACAACGCGCCGAACAGCGTCGTGTGGCCGAGGTCGGCCGCGACGGTCGAGACCATCGCGAACGACGCGTCGGGTGCGAACGCGAGTTCGTCGAGCATCCCCTGCACGTAGTCGGCCAGCGCACCGTGCGAGACGACGACGCCCTTCGGCGCGCCGGTCGAGCCCGACGTATAGATCAGGTACGCGCCCTGTTCCGGGTGCGGCGCGGTGCGCACGCCGGCCGCATGGGCGAGCGTCGCGTCCTGCACGAGCGCGTCGACGTCGAGCGGCTGCGCGTCGATGCCCGCCGGCCACGCGGCCGGCTCCGCGACGAGCGCCCAGCGCGCACCGCAGTCGGCCGCCGCCGCGGCGAGTCGCGCGGCCGGCTGCGCGGGGTCGAGCAGCACGGCCAGCGCGCCGGCTTTCAGCGCGCCGAGCAGACCGACGACGAAACGCGCCGAGCGCTCGATGCAGACGACGACGGCCGCCTCGGCGGCCACGCCGCGTTGCGCCAGCGCCCGCGCGATGCGGTTCGATGCGTCGTCGAGCTCGGCGAACGTCAGCGAAGTCGATGCGTCGGAAAGCGCGATGCGATGCGGATACGCGGCCGCCTGCCGGGCGAATGCGGCGACGATATCGGCATGTTCGACTTGCAGCGCACGGCCGTCGCGCGGCTGGCGCGACGCGGCCGAAGCATCGCACGGTAGCGTGGCCGTCATGTGCTGCGGATCGCGCGCGGCCGCGCCGACGAGCGCCGCATAGCTGTCGAGCCATGCGCGCGCGGTATCGGCGTCGATGCAGTCGGTCGCATACGCCGCGACCAGTTCGATCCCGTTCGCGTCGTCGGTGAAATCGAGCGCGAAGTCGAAGCGCGCGGCGAGATCGGGGCCCGGCGTCGCGACCGCCGTGGCGCCCGGCAGCACGCTGTCGTGCCGTGCGTCGAACTGCTGCGCGAACTTCACCCGCAGCCATTCGTCGCCGCGCTTGACGGGCGGCTTCACCGCGTCGACGACACGCTCGAACGGCACGTCCTGGTGCGCGACCGCATCGAGCGCCGCGGTACGCGCCGCGTCGACGAGCGCGCGGAACGGCAGCGTCGGTGCCACGCGTACGCGCAGCGCGACCGTATTCAGGAAAAGGCCCAGCAGCGCACGCGTTTCGGGACGCTGGCGATGCGCGACCGGCACCGCGACGACGACGTCCGTTTCGCCGGTCAGGCGCGACAGCCATGCGTCGAGCGCCGCCAGCAGTACCGTGAAGACGGTTGCCCGTGCGTCGCGTGCGAGTTGCCGCACGTCGGCCGCGACCGCATCGGGCAGGCGCACCGACACGCGCGCGCCGTGCAGCGTGCGTACCGCGCCCGGCTGGCGATCGACCGGCAGCGCGAGCGGGCCCGGCACGTCGCGCAACGCGCCGCGCCAGTAGTCGAGCTGGCGCTCGCCCTCGCCGCCGGCCAGCATGTCGCGCTGCCAGTCCGCGTAGTCGGCGTACTGGATCGGCAATTCGGGCAGCGACGGTTCGCGGCCTTCGGCATACGCGCGATACGCAGCCGACAGTTCGTCGAACGCGCAGCGCGAGCTCCAACCATCGGTGATCGCGTGATGCGCGGTCAGCAGCAGGCGATGACGATCGTCGGCGAGCGCGATCAGCGTCGCGCGCAGCAGCGGGCCGCGCGCGAGGTCGAACGGCTCGGCCGCGTCGCGCTCGGCGAGACGGGCGGCTTGCGCGTCGCGGGCGGCCGGCGGCTGGTCGCGCAGGTCGACCGCGGCGATCGGCACCGGCAGATGCGCATGAATCCGCTGCATCACGACGCCGTCGTCGTTGTCGACGAGCGTCGTGCGCCAGGCTTCGTGACGGCCGATCACGTGATCGAGCGCCCGCTGCAGCGCGTCGCGGTCGAGCGCGCCGTCGATCGTCCAGTGTGCGGCGATGTGATACGCGGCGCTGGCGCCGCGTGTTTGCGCGAGCACCCAGAAACGTTGCTGCGCGAGCGATGCCGCACGGTCGATGTGCGGCGCACCCTGCGCACCCGGCGCCGCCGCATCGGCCGCCGCACGGCGCGCGGCAATCGTGGCCACCGGTTCGCCGGTCTCGCGTTCCGCCCGGTCGACTGTTGCGGCCAGTTCGGCGAGCGCCGGATCGGCGAACAGCGTATCGAGCCGCAGATTCACGCGCACGGTGGCGCGGATCGCGGCCTGCAACTGCATCGCGGCGAGCGAATCGGCGCCCAGCGCGAAGAAGCGATCGTCGCGCGACGGCGTGACGTCGAGGCCCAGCAGCGTCTGCCAGAGGCCCGCGATCTGCCGTTCGGTCGGCGTGCGCGGCGCATCGCCTGCGCCTTGCGCCGTGTCGCGCGCGGCGGCAATCCGCTCGCGCAGCGCGGCACGGTCGAGCTTGCCGTTCAGCGTGTACGGCAGCGTATCGCAACGCACGAACCGGTGCGGCTGCCAGGCGGCCGGCAATTGCGCGGCCACGTGCGCCTTCAATGCGGCATCGTCGGCCGCCGCGCGCAGCGCGACGCACGCAATCAGCCGCGTCGGCCCGTTGGCGGTTTCGGCCACCACGGCCGCGTCGGCCACGGCCGGGTGCGAGCGCAGGCATGCGGCGATTTCCGCCGGCTCCACGCGCACGCCGCGCACCTGAACCTGATCGTCGAGGCGGCCGAGAAAGTCGAACGCGCCGTCGTCGCGCAGGCGTGCGAGGTCGCCCGTGCGATAGACGCGCGCGCCGGGTTCGCCGTGCGCATCGGGAATGAAACGTTCGGCCGTGAGCGCCGCGCGACCGTGATAGCCGCGTGCGACGCAGACGCCGCCGAGCAGCAGCTCGCCCACGCCATCGGCTGCGGCGCCGCCGATGCGTGCCACGCGCGGGCCGATCGCGCGGCCGATCGGCAGCGACGCATACGCGTCGTCCGCGGCCAGCACCGGCGTTTCGCCCGGCTCGACCGGCCACAGCATCGGCGAGATCACGGCCTCGGTCGGCCCGTAACCGTTGATCAGGCGGACTGCCGGGAACGTGCGGCGCACGAATTCGAACGCCTGCTGCGGCAGCGCTTCGCCGCCGAACGCGAGTACGCGCAGTGCCGGCGGCACGCCGTCGCGCGCGGCGACGGCCGCGAATTCGCGCAGGTACGCGGGCGGAAATGCGGCGACGCTGACCGCTTCGCGCACCATCAGCGCATGTGCGGCGTCCGGCGCGAACGGCTGCGGCGGCGCGACGACGATGCCGGCGCCGACCGCGAGCGGCGCGAGCCAGCATTCGTGCGCGGCGTCGAAATTGACCGACGCGAAATGCAGCAGACGGTCGCCCGCCTCGATCGGCAACGCGGCCGCGAGCGCGTCGCAATGCGCGGCGAGCGGCCCGTGCTCGACGACCACCGCCTTCGGCGTGCCGGTCGAGCCCGACGTATAGATCATGTACGCGGCCGAACGCGGGTGCACGGTCATCGTGTCGTCATCGAACGCATCGTCCTGCGCGACACCCGATGCGTCGGCCGTCGCGTCGAACGCGTGTTCGAACGGCGTGCCGAGCGCCGCACGGCCGGCGGCGTCGACGATGCCGTGCCGCAGTTGCGCGTCCTGCACGATCCAGTCGAGGCGTGCGGCCGGATGGCGCGGATCGAGCGGCACGAACACGCCGCCCGCCTTGAGCACGGCCAGCAGCGCGACGAACAGTTCGCACGAACGCTCGACACATACGCCGACCCGCACTTCGGCGCCGACGCCGGCCGCGCGCAGGCGCCGGGCGAGTTGCGATGCACGTGCGTCGAGCGCACCGCGCGACAAGCGCAGGTCGTTCTGGAAAGGCACCGCGATCGCGGGTGCGTCGGGCGCGATGCGCGCCAGTGCGCGGATTCGGTGATGCAGCGCAGTCGGGAAACTCGTCATGTGCGTGAAGTCCTTCGGTCCGGCCGCTTCGGCCAAGTCTCGGGGCCGCTTGGGGCGGCTTCACTGGTGTGACGAACGACGCGGCCGATTTTTTACCGTTTTGCGCGCAAAGTGCGTGCGACCGCTTTTTTTGACGACGGGGCTAAATATTTGCGCGGCCCGTTCGTCTATCAGGGAGGAACGCCGCAACGGGGCAGGCCCCGCCCGCTGCGTTCGCATCAGATTCGCCGTTTTTCGCGTTATTGCCCGCCTTCCCTTTACCGACGTTGCCGATGACAGCCGCCCACGAGCCCTCCTCCCCGCCGTCCCTCGACGCTTCCCCCGCCCGCCCCGCGGCGCGCCTGATCCTTGCGCTGCTGCGCGAAAGCCGCGTGTCGCTCGCGCTGGCGCTCACCGCATGCGTGCTGAACGGCGTCGCGAGCGTGCTGCTCGTCGCGACGCTGAACCGCGCGCTGTCGCAACCGGGGGCGGCCGATGCATCGCTCGCGTGGCGCTTCGCGTTGTGCGCGGTGATCGCGCTCGTCACGCGGATCGTGTCGGGCACGCTGTTTGCCCGCCTGTCGCAGGACACGATGGCGCGGCTGCGCGTGCATCTGGCGCGGCGCGTCGGCGCGGCCGAATTGCGCGACATCGAGCGAATCGGCGCCGCACCCGTGCAGTCGGTGCTGACCGACGACGCGACCAACGTGTCGATGCTGTTCTTCGCGTTGCCGAACCTGGTCATGCACGGCTCGATCGTGTTCGGCTGCCTCGGCTATCTGGCGTGGCTGTCCTGGCCCGTGTGCGTGCTGGCGCTGGCCGCGATCGTCGCCGGCTCGCTCGGCTATCACACCGGCGACCGCCGCGCGATCGCGTCGCTCGAAGCCGCCGGCCACGCGCAGGACCGCCTGTTCGGCTATCTCGGTTCGCTGTTCTCCGGCGCGAAGGAGCTGAAGCTGCACGATGCGCGCGCACGCCAGTTCGTCGACGGCCAGCTCGGCGCCGCGATCGGCGAGGTGCGCGACCACCGCCGCCGCGCATTCAGCGCGTATGCGGTCGGGGTCGGCTGGATCATCTTCCTGTTCTACGTGTTCCTCGGCGTCGCGTCGTTCTGGCCGCAGCTCGGCGTGCATGCCGACCCGGCCGCGGCCGCCGGCTACGTCGTCGTGTTCCTGTTCATGCTTGTGCCGCTCGACGGCCTGCTGAACAACCTGCCGACCGTCAACGCGGCGCGCGTGTCGCTCACGCGGATCGAAGGCGTGATGGCCGAATTCGGCGCGCTGCGCACGGTGCCGCCCGCGGCCGATGCGCCCGACGTGCCGCCGGCCGGCGCCGTCACGCTGCGCGGCGTCACGCACGCGTATTTTCACGAGCGGGACGAACGGATGTTCAGCATCGGGCCGATCGACCTGACGATCAAGCCGGGCGAGCTCGTGTTCATCGTCGGCGGCAACGGCAGCGGCAAGACGACGCTCGCCAAGGTGCTGACGGGGCTCTACGAGCCCGAGCAAGGCACGATCGAGGTCGATGGCCGCACGATCGGCTGGCGCGAGCGCGCAGCCTACCGGCAGCGTTTCAGCGCGGTGTTCAACGATTTCCATCTGTTCGATGCGCTGCTCGGCATCGTCGACCCCGACGATCCGTCGCGCGCACAGGCCGATGCGCGGGCGAACGCGCTCGTCGCGAAACTCGCGCTCGACCACAAGGTGAAGGTGGTCGACGGCGCGTTCTCGACGCGCGCGCTGTCGACCGGGCAGCGCAAGCGGCTCGCGCTCGTCGTCGCATACCTGGAGGATCGTCCGTTCTACCTGTTCGACGAATGGGCGGCCGACCAGGATCCGTCGTTCAAGGCCGTGTTCTACGAGCAATTGCTGCCCGAGCTGCGCGCGCGCGGCAAGGCCGTGATCGTGATCACGCACGACGACCGCTACTTCGACCTCGCCGACCGTCTGCTGAAGCTCGACAACGGGCGCATCGTCAGCGACACGCAACCGGCGCGCGTGCGTGCGCAGGATGGCGTCGATGCGCTGAGCGCGTAACGCGGCGGTCGATCGAAACATCGCCGGCACGCTGCACTGGCAGTGTGTCGGCGATTGTCGGATTGTCGTTTCGCAGGAAATGGGGCTTGATGCGTTGGCGAACAGGAAAAAGCGGAAGTCACGCGTCGTCAAGCCAGCACGATGCCCTGCCGGCATCCCCCCGGTGCCATCCTCCGCGCACTCAGCGCACGGCCGGCAGCTTCAACATCGTGTCGGTCATCACGTCGGCCAGCTTCAGCGCCGACATCGGGCCGCCGAACCCCCAGATGTTGCGCTCGATCAGCGCGATCCGGTGCGCCTTCAGCGCGGGCACGAAACGCCACACCGGCGAATCGAGTTTGGCCGACAACGGCACGTCCATCCCCGACGCGGTCACGAACAGCACGGCGAGATCGCGCTGCCGCAGCAGATCGGCCGACGTCACGTACAGCGTGCCTTCTCGCGTCGGCTTCTTCGGCCACGGATCGAGCCCGAGCGCCCGCGCGAGGCCCGCGGACGTACTGTTGCCCGTATAGGCCCAGTAACGATCGGGCAAGCCGAGATCCTGCAGCAGCGCGACGCGCTCGCCGTTGCGGCCCGCGGCCGCGAGCCGCGCCGCATTGCGCGCGATGCCGGCGTCGAGTTGCGCTTCGACTGCCTGCGCGCGCGCGTCGCGCCCCGTCACCGCGCCGATCGTCCGGAAGATCTGCCGCATCCAGTCGAGCTGCGTGACCGGCACGCCACCCTCCGACACGTTCGGGCTGAACTGGAACAGGATCGTCGGCGCGATCCGGTCGAGCGCGTCGAAGATCGGCGCATGCCGGAAACCGACGCCGATGACGAGATCCGGCTTGACCGCCGCGATCGCCTCGAGCCCGGGCTCCTGTCGCGAGCCGACGTCGGTCACGCGTGCGAGCTGCTCGCTCCGGTAGCCGAGCCAGCCCGGGTAGAACGCCGTATCGGCCATCCCGACCGGCACGATGTCGAGCGCGATCACGCTTTCCGCGAACATGAAGTCGAGCGCGACCACGCGCTGCGGCCGCACGGGCATCTTCGCGCTGGCCTGCGACACGACGGGATTGCCGGCCAGCGACACGGCGCCTTGCGTACCGCCGGCGCCCCCGGCCTCGGAAACGGCGGCCGCCGATGCGGACAACGCGCCGCAGCACGCGGCGCCGAGCGCGGCGAGTGCGCCGAGCGCGTGCCGGCGGCCGGGGCGCGTCACCGGATCGCGTCCTGCTCGGCCAGCGCCGCGTCGTCCATCGTCAGTAGCAGGGGGCAGCTTCCACACAGTTGCGTTTCTCCAGGAATTTCGTAGCGCAGGCAGCACACGCGGCGCGCGCGAAACGGCGTCGGCAGCAGCGGCGAGCGCGGCAGCGCGTCGCGCACCGGCATGCGCAGCGGATTCGGCTCGCCGTGCATGCAGGTCGAACCGAACAGCCAGTTCGCGTCGCCGACGGGATCGGCTGCGCACGGCAACGCACGACAGGTCTCGAGCAGATAGTCGAGCAGATTGCCCGCGTTGCTCCACAGCACGCGCGGCGTGACGCGCCCCATCGCCGCGAGCCGGTCGATCACCGCGCCGAGATGCGCGATGAGCCCCGCATAGCGCGGCTCGGGATCGTCGCACGGCGCACCGAGCGCGTCGCTTGCGAAATACAGCGCGGCCGGCATCCCGCCATCGAGCGCGACGAACGTGCGCTCGGGTGTCATGTCGAGCGGCCGACCGAGCGTCAGCGCGGCGACGACGCCGGCCGTCGCCGCGCGGCCGAAATAGTATTTGCTCCACTGAGACATCAGCGCACGCGCATGCTGCGTCGGATCGCCGCCGTAATGGTCGACCATCGCGCCGAGCACGGCGTCGCGGTGCGCGGGCAACGCGCTGACGGGCACGACGATGCGGCCCGTCGCGTGGGCATCCTCGGGCATGCCGAGCCACACGACGTCGAGGTGTTCGGCGAACGGTTGCGGCGCGAACGCCGAAAAGCGCATGGCACGCGCGCCGTCGAGCGACGGCGTCATCGCCCCGCGCGCCGGGCGCGGCGCCCCTCGAGAACCAGCAGCCCGAGCAGGTACGGTGCGCCGATCAGCGCGGTCAGCACGCCGGCCGGCACTTCGCGCGGCGCGACAACGATGCGCGCCGCGAGATCCGCGGCGCCGAGGATCAGCGCGCCGCACGCCGCCGCGAGCCACAGCCGCGTGCGATGCCGGCGCGCGCCGAGCATCGTCGCGACGTGCGGCGCCATCAACCCGATGAAGCCGACCGGCCCGACCGCCGCGACCGCCGCGCATGCGGCGAGCGTCGCGATCGTCAGCGCGAGCGGCCGCAGCGCCGCCACCGGCAGGCCGAGCGCAGCAGCCTGGTCGTCGCCGAGCGCGAGCATGTCGAGCGGTTTCGCGAGCCACGCGAACACCGGCACCGCGAGCACGCACCACGGCAACAGCATCGAGACCTCGCCCCAACTGCGGCCATACGTGCCGCCGACGAGCCACACGACGAAGCGCGCGGGCTGCACGCTTTCCTGCGTGATCAGCCACTGCGCGAGCGTGGTCCACAACGCGCCGATCACGATGCCCGTCAGCGCGACCGCGAGCGGCGCGTAGCGATGCCGGTGATTCAGCGCGAGCGTGATCGCGAGCGACAGCCCGCCGCCGATCAGCGCGGCGGCGGCAAGCGTCACGTGGCCCATCAGCGGCCACGTCGACAACGCGAACAGCGTGACGAGCCCCGCGCCCTGCGTGACGCCGAGCACTTCGGGGCCCGCGAGCGGATTGCGCACGACGCTCTGCATCGCGACACCGCTGACGGCAAGTAGCGCGCCGGCGAGCAGCGCGCACAGCAGGCGCGGCATGCGCAGGTCGATCAGCATGCGCGCGAGCGCATCGTGACCGGACAGCGCGGCCGACCAGCGCGCGGGCGACAGCCACTCCGGCCCGGCCGACACGCCGACCAGGACCACCAGCACGCCCGTCGCGACGAACAGCGCGGTGCGCAGCGGCCAGCCGAGCCGTTCGAGCCAGCCGACGAGCCGCGTCGAGCCGCCGCCCGCCGCGCGTTCGGCATCCGCGTGCAGCACGCCCGACCACGCGGCGCCGCGCCGGATCATCGCGAGCATCAGCGGCGTGCCGACCAGCGCGATCGCGACGCCGGTCGACAGCGTCGCGTCGAGGCCCGACGCGAGCACCGCGCTGTCGGTGACGAGCACGAGCGCGCCGCCGGCGAGCGCCGACAGCGGCACCAGCACGCCGAGCCGGGCCGTGCGCGCGCCGCGCACCTGGCGCAGCAGGTTCGGCGCGACGAGGCCGACGTACGACAGCGGGCCGGCGATGCTGACGGCCACGCTCGTGAACGCGACCGCGACGATCGTCGCGGCGAGTCGCGTCGCATCGACGCGCACGCCGGCCGCGGCCGCCGCATCGTCGCCGAGCGTGAGCGGATTCAGCGGCCGGATCACGAACGGCAGTGCGATCAGCGGCACCACGAGCCAGCGCACGGCGAGCGCGAGGCCCGTCGCGCCCGGCTGGTACAGGCTGCCGTTGGTCCACAGCGCGGCGCCTGCGATGTTCTGCTCGAAGAACGCGAGCACGAGCGTCGACAGTGCGGCGAACAGCAGCATGCACACGCTGCCCGCGAGCACGAGCCGCAACGGCGTCGCGCGCCAGCCGCCCGCCGCGACGATCGCGCACGCGGCGGCGGCGAGCCCGCATACGAACAGCAGCGGCACCGACGCGACGCCCGCCAGCGCCGGCACGAGCATCGCCGCGAGCAGGCCGAGTTGGGCGCCCCCCGTCACGCCGAGCAGGTCGGGCGATGCGAGCGGATTGCGCGTGAGCGACTGGAACAGCGCGCCGGCGATGCCGAGACAACCGCCCGCGACGAGCGCAGCCGCGACGCGCGGCAGATTGAGGTCGAACAGGAATACGTGCGCGAGCGACGCGGCATCGCTGCCGGGCGCCGCGTCCCACCACACGCGCAGATCGGGGGCAATCCGCAGCGCCGCGAGCAGCGCGATCAGCACGACGAGGCCGAACGCGATCGCGCCGGCCCGCCCTGTCGTCGCCCCGTTGCCCGTCGCCGCGAGGCGCTTGCGCATCGCGAACGTCGTCATACCGCGAGATCCCGGTCGAAGACGCCGGCCGCCTGCGGCGCGCCGTCGGTCGACGGCCCGTAGGCCGGCACACACATCGGTGCGCCCGTGCGCGGATGCGCGAGCTTCAGCATCTCGACGCCGAACGCCGCGCGCAGCCGCGCCGGGTCGAGCATCGCGTCGGGCGTGCCCTGCGCGACGAGGCGGCCCGCGCGCATCAGCACGATCTCGTCGCTGTACGCGGCCGCCTGGTTCAGGTCGTGCAGCACCCACACGATCGTCAGCCCGCGCGCACGGTTCAGCGCACGCAGCGCATCGAGGATGTCGAGCTGGTGATGGATGTCGAGATAGGTCGTCGGTTCGTCGAGCAGCACGATCGGCGCCTGCTGCGCGAGCGCCATCGCGATCCACGCGCGCTGGCGCTCGCCGCCCGACAGCGCGCCGACGTCGCGCTGCGCATCGTCGGCAAGGCCACTCGTTTCGAGCGCCTCGTCGATTGCCGCATGATCGATCCGCGACAGGCCGCGCAGGAAGCCGCCGTACGCATAGCGCCCGTACGCGACGAGCTCGCGCACGGTAAGGCCCGACGGAATCTGGTTGAACTGCGCGAGCATCGTCAGCTCGCGCGCGAGCGCGCGACGGCGAAACGATGCAAGCGGCTTGCCGTTCACTTCGACATGACCGGCGCGCGCGGGCTGCAGGCCCGCCAGCGTGCGCAGCAGCGTGCTCTTGCCGCAGCCGTTCGGTCCGCACAGCGCGGTGACGCGGCCGGCCGCGATCGACAGGTCGAGCCCGTCGATCACGACATGGTCGCGATATCCCACCGACAGCCCGCGCGCGGCAAGCGCGGCGGTACTACACGTCATCGATCCTCCGTTCGGTCGCGCGGGACCGTGTAACTCTGTGCCATCGCGACGACGACCTTGCGCGGCCCCTCGAACGGGTCGCGTGCATGCGCGCTCAGCATGTTGTCGAGCATCAGCACATCGCCGGTGCGCCACGGGAACACGATGCGCTGCTGGTCGAGCACGCCGCGAATCTCCGCGAGCGCGTCGGCCTCGAGCGGTTCGCCGTCGCCGTAGTACACGTTGCGCGGCACGTTCTCGAGCCCGACCGCGTCGACGAGCGCTTCCTGCATGTCTTCGTCGAGCGCCGACAGGTGAAACAGGTTCGCCTGGTTGAACCAGACGCGCTCGCCCGTGCGCGGATGACGCGCGACGGCCTGGCAGCGCTCGCGCGTGCGCAGCAGCAGCTCGCCGTCGTCGTCGGTGCGCCACGCGCATTCGATGCCGCGCGCCGCGCACATCCGCTCGACCTCGGCCGGCTCGTCGGTGCCGAACGACTGCTGCCACGGCAGATCGAGCCCTTGCCCGAAATTGCGCACGTACAGCAGCTCGCGCTTCTCGAAGCGCGCGACGAGCGCCGGATCGAGTGCGCGGTACACGGCACGGCTGTCCGCGATCGGCGTCGCCCCGCCCTTCGGCGCGGCGAGC
Source organism: Burkholderia sp. MSMB1459WGS (assembly GCF_001534535.1). Lineage (NCBI taxonomy): Bacteria > Pseudomonadati > Pseudomonadota > Betaproteobacteria > Burkholderiales > Burkholderiaceae > Burkholderia > Burkholderia sp. MSMB1459WGS. Next base: position 56,061 of record NZ_LPMU01000002.1, on the reverse strand, counting down.
GCGCAGTGGAACCAGATCCGCAGCGGCCATTCGCGCGTGTACGACTGTTCGTTGTGCAGCGGAATCGCGCGGTGCGGCGGGTATTCGGTCGACGTGTAGACCGCGCCTTCGACCTGGCTGCGCGGCGTCGATGCGTATTCATAGCCGATCAGCGGATCGCCGAACGAAGCCGCGAACTGCTGGAACGCGTCGATCGACGGCACGCGAAAGCCCGTGAACAGCACGCCGCCCGCCCGTTCGAGCGTGTCGGCCGCGATCTCGCGCGCCAGCGGCGCGACATCGTCGATCGACATCCCGTCGTTGCCGCGCGGCGACACGACGGTGGGCAGCCCCGGCTCGATACGCAGGTCGTCGAGCGTCGGCAACGAAAGCAGGGTCATGCAAACGTCCTCTTCAGGTGAGGCGCCGCACCCGCGGCGCAGCAGATCACGACGCGCGCGTCGCGCGCTCGCCGTCCATCGCACGGCGCAGGCTCGCCGGGCGCATGTCGGTCCAGACGGTCTCGATGTGCGCGAGACAGTCGGCCTTCGGGCCGCTCACGCCCACTTCGCGCCAGCCGGCCGGCACGGGCCGGAACGTCGGCCAGATCGAATACTGTTCTTCGTCGTTGATGACGACCGTATAGACGAGATCGTCGGTGTCGGCGGAAGGCGTCGGGGCTTGCGTCATGATCGGAAATCGCTGGGCGGTTGAAGGAGGCGAAGCGGCGGATTCGGCCGCTCCTGTCTGATAGACGGTTGGCCGGCGCGTTTTTTTACCGCCGCCGCGCGCGGCCGCCGAGGAACACCGGGCAGGCGACGCCGCGATGGCACGCGTCGAGGCATTCCGCGCAATGGCGCTCCGCGTCGCGCACCATGAAATGCACGAGCGTCTGCGACACGTTCAGCGCGCGCGCCGCGGTCTGCAGCGTCTCCTCGCGCAGCCGCACCATCTCGAATGCCGCACGGCTGCGCGCCGGCAGGTCGTCGAGCGCGGCCCACACGCGCCGCAGCGTATCGCGCGTCATCAGCGCGGCTTCCGGCGTCGGCTCGGGCGACGGCACGTCGAAGCCGTCGTCCTCTTCCGTGTGATAGACGTTTTCCAGGCTCTGCCGGCGGCATGCGTCGATCGACGCATTGCGCACCATCCGCGTCACGTACGCGACCGGCTGGCGCACCGCGTCCTGGTTCGGGAATTCGACGAGCTTCACGAACACGTCGTGCACGACGTCCTCCGCGCGGCTCGCGCAACCGACGAAGCCGCGCGCGACGTTGACGAGCATCGCGCGATGGGCGATCAGCACGTCGAGCAGCGCGCCCTGCGCACGGGGCTCGGACGCCCGGCGCGGACGCGGCGCGGCGCGTGGCGGCAGGTCCGGATAACTGCCGAGGAACGGGTTTGCCGCTGTCGCCGCCGGTCGGTCGAGCACTTCCGCCATGGCCATCGATCTGCTCCGTCAAATTCCGAGATAGCGCAATTTAACGTAAACGCAAATCATTCTCAATCCGATTACGAGATGACCCTTTGGGTCATCAGGATTTGTCTGAACAATTGGTGGAATCGTTGTTGGAGTGGACAGGTGTATATCTGCGCTGCGCAGACGGCTCGCACGCCGCGCACGCATGCTTTCACGTTCCTGACGAAACGCCTGCACGTGTCATCGGCGGTAGCAACTTCTTACTACGTGAAATTTTGGGGGCTCGTACGATCGACCTGCCGTTTCCAAGGGAGAGCAACATGAAATCCATCGTGTTATCCGCAGTCATGGTGGGCGCGCTGTCGAGCGTGATGCTCGCCGGGTGCGTCGCCTACCCTGGCCCTGCCGAAGTCACGATCGGCTGGCATGGCGATCGTTACTGGGACGGAAATCGCTACTGGGAGCGCCGCGACTGGGAAGCCCGGCATCCCGGCCCGCGTGACGACCGCGATCGCCGGGATGACCGCCGTGACGACCGTCGCGACGATCAGCGGCCGCAGTGGTGATGCCGCTGCGCACTCTTGACCCATCATTCAACGACAGGACCTCGACATGAAGACGCTACTCAAAACCCTCACCGCCGCCGCCGTTGCCGCCGCCGTGCTCGTGCCGGCCATCGCCGAAGCGCATCCGCACCGCGTGTGTCACTTCGAGCATCACCATCACAGGGTATGCCGCTGGGTGCGTTGAGCGTCGCGCAGCCGATGCGGAAAAGCGCCGCTTGCCGGCGCTTTTTTGCGTGGTCGACGCCACGCGGCGTCCACGCTAGCGCTGCCACCGCTCCGGCGCGAGCCAGATCGGAAACGACAGGATCACCGCGAGCCCGCGCCCGTCGATACCGGACGTCACGTCGACCGCCCCGCCGTGAGACTCGGCGATGCGCGCGACCAGAGACAGTCCGATACCGCTTCCCGGCTGCGCGGTGCCCGGCACCCGGTAGAAGCGTTCGAAGATTCGCTCGCGCTGATCGATCGGCACGCCCGGTCCGTCGTCCGCGATCCGCAACCCGACCCGCCCTGCATCCGCAACGCCATCGCACGTGATCTCGACCCGCCCGCCTTCACGGCCGTAACGCAGCGCGTTGTCGATCAGGTTGCGCACCGCGATCGCGACTTCGTCCAGGTCGCCCCACACGCATACCGGCTCGACCGCCACCCGCACCGTCTGCCCGCGTGCATGCGCGGCCGCGTCGAAGTCGCTCGCGATCAGCGCAACGAGCCGTGCCAGGTCGACCGGCCCATGCTGCTCCGCACGCGAGCCGGCATCCAGCCGCGCCAGCTCGAGCAATTGCGCCGACAGCCGCGCGCTGCGCTCGACGCCCGTTGCCAGGCGGCGCAGCGCCGCGTCCTTGTCCGTCGGATCGTCCGCCCGCAGTGCCACTTCCGCCTGCGCCGACAACGCCGCCAGCGGAATGCGCAATTCGTGCGCCGCATCGCCGATGAAACGGCGCTCGGTATCGACGGCCTGGCTCAGCCGCGTGAGCAGCCGATTGAACGATTCGACGAGCGGCCGGAGTTCGCGCGGCAGCATCGTCAACGGCAACGGCGAAAAATCGAACGCGGCCTTGTGCTGGATCGCCCGCTGAACCTCGCGCACCGGCCCGAACGACCAGCGGATCCCCCACCAGATCGCCACGCCCAGCATCGCGAGCATCACCGCCGTATTGAACAGGCCGAGCTGCACCGCATTGCTGGCCTTCTCCTGCCAGGTCGTGGCCGGCCCGCCGGTCTGCACGTGAATCCGGCCGGCCGGATCCGCGAGCGAGTAAACCCGCCAGGTCTCGTCGTGCGCGAGACCGCGTCCGGCGCTCACGCCGTAGCCATCGCGCATGTCGGCCTTGAGCGCCGGCCCCGGCGCATCCGCGCTGTGCATGACGTTGCGGCCGTCGACCCAGATCTGGAACGCGACGTCGTATTTGCCGTACGCCGTTTTCGGCAACACTGCCTGTGTGCGCACTTCGGGCAGGCGATCGATCGTATCGGGCAACGACAACAGCAGCAGTTGCGCGGCGCCCTCGAGCAAGCCGTCGCGCCAGCCGCGCTGTTCGCGCCACAGGCCGATGCCGAGAAACGCGCCCCAGCCGGCCCAGAACACGACGACCATCGCCATCACGGTCGCGAGCAGGCGTACGCGCAGCGACCTCATGCCGTACCCTCCCCGATGCGATAGCCGAAGCCGTGCACCGTCACGATCAGTTCGTCGCCGAGCTTGCGCCGCAATTGATGGATGTACACCGCGATCGTGTTGCTTTCGATTGCGTCGTCGTTGCCGTACACGCGCTCCTCGAGCTGCGCCCGCGTGACGACTCGCCCTTGCCGCTCCATCAGCGCGAGCAGCGTCCGGTATTCGTGGATGCTCAACGCAACCGGTTCGCCGGCCCGCGTGACTTCCCGGCGCGCCGGATCGACGTGGATATCGCGGCAGACCAGCCGCTCCGACACACGGCCCTGGCTGCGGCGCGTCAGCGCGCGAAGCCGCGCATAAAGCTCGTCCAGCTGGAACGGCTTCACGAGATAGTCGTCGGCGCCGGCGTCCAGGCCGCGAATACGGTCGCTCAACTGATCGCGCGCGGTCACGATCAGCACCGGCGTCGCATCGTAGTTCGCACGCATCGCGGCCAGCAGCGTGAAACCGGACGCGCCCGGCAGTTGCAGGTCGAGCAGCACCGCGTCGTAGTCGTGCCCGACGAGCGCGAGCCGCGCCGCCGGCACGTCGGCCGACCAGTCCGCGTGCCAGCCGTTCTGCGCGAGGCCGGCCCGCACGGCGTCGGCCAGCATCGCATCGTCTTCCACCAGCAGGATATGCATCGATATCGCTCCTCGATTGGCGAGGTCGCCAGCCTGACGGACTGCGATTAAAAACTTCTTAAAGCCGAAGGGCCACGATGCGCATCGATCGCCGCATTGCCGGCGCAATGCATCCGGCGCTTTCCAGAGAGGCCCGCCATGACCGTGTTCCGTTCTTCGATTTCGTTGCTGCGATGCAAGACGGCGCGGCGCGCCACCTTCGCGCCGGGCCGGTGCGCGTCATTCTGGCATGGAAGGCCGCACGCGTCGTGCCCGTCGTGCCCGGGTCGCACGGGAGCCGCGCGATGAACCAGTTCGCCACGCTCGTCCCGTTCGGCCTCGCGCTGAGCCTGGCCAGCGCCAACGGCATCGTCTGCCTCGCCGGGCTGTCGCTGATCGAACGACTGATTCCCGTGCTGCCGTCGCACGTGCTGCTCGCAATGATCGGCGTCGCCGGTGCGCAAGGCGCGTGGACCTTGCCGGAAGCGATCGTCGTCACGGTGCTCGGCAGTTTCGCCGGCTGCCTCTTTCATTACGCGCTCGGCAATCTGTGGCCCGAAGACAGCGTGCTGACCCTGCTGCGCCGCCTCGCACCGCTGGGCCGGCTGCAGCCCGCCAGAATCGACGCGCTGATCGAAAGCATCCGCGCGCGGCCCACGCGGCTCGCCCTGTGGTCGCAATTGGTGCCGTTCGTCCGGCTCGTCGCGCCGGCGCTCGCCGGATTGCTGGAAACGAGCTTCACGCGTTTCGCGTCCGGCGCCGCGGCCGGCATTGCGCTGTGGAACACGCTGTTCATCACGGCCGGCTATCTCGCCGCGCAAGCGGTCGCCTAGCCGCGCCTGTCATTGACCGATCGACCCTCCAGGAGCCTGTCGATGCGAATCCCCGAATGGATGCTGTTTCTGCGTAGCTGGTGGCACAACCCGCGCCGGGTCGGCGCACTCGCGCCGTCCGGTCCGGCGCTCGCCGCGTTGATCACCGCACAGGTACCGTGCGATGGCGCGTCCGTGATCGAACTCGGCGCCGGCACCGGCGTGTTCACGCGCGCGCTGCTCGCACGCGGCGTCGCGAGCGAGCGGCTGGTGTTGGTGGAAGCCGATCCCGCGTTCGCGAACGCGCTGCGGCATCAATTTCCGGCGTTGCGGGTGATGCAGATGGATGCGGCCGAGCTCTGGACGACGGGCGACTTCTTCGGCGGGCAGCGCGCGCACGCGGTCGTGAGCGGGTTGCCGCTCGTCGCGATGCCGGTCGAACAAGCCGTCGCGATCGTGCAGTGCGCATTTGCGCGCCATCTGGCTGCCGGTGGCGCGTTCCATCAGTTCACCTATGTGCCGCGCTGCCCGATTCCCGCGCGCTATCTGGAAGCCATGCGCATTCGCGCCGTGCGGGTCGGGGTCGCGTGGATGAATTTTCCGCCGGCCTTCGTGTATCGGTTCGAACGGCTGGGGGAGGTGGTCGGCCGGCACCGTGCCGCTGCGAAGCCGTCGCTGGATGAGGTTGCGCGAGCAACGGCTTCGTAGGGTCGAGACACGGCCCGGCTGTTCGTGCTGCCGGGCGCTGCCCCGGCGACGGGCCGCGCGCGTTCGCTCCGGTCGCGCCGATCCCGGTCAATGGATCGACGCCGCCCAACACTCAATACAGGAAAATCCGGATCGTTGCGGCTGCATCGAAAGGCCCGATCTTCGGTGGTCCGAACGATTTGAGCACCGCATCGAGCAACACGCTCTGATTCGCGACGTTAGCCGGAAACTGCGTGAGCGTGAACTGCTTGTTGAACTCGATCGCCTTGCCCTGGCTGTCCTCGAGGCCGATGCCGAAGTTGCTCTTGCTTTCAGGCACCAGCAAGCCGTTCTGCACGATGCCTTTCGTCGCTTCGAAGTAACCGTCGACGCGCACCGGGATGCTGCATTTCTTCGTCAGCGACAGCGAAAACCGCCGGCGCGGCACGGCCGGCAGGAAGCCGTTGCCGGACGTCTGCACCTGCCCGAAATTGACGATGCCCGGCTCGGGCGTCACCAGCACGTCGACGAAGCACGGCGTCGGCTTGAGGTTGCGCAGGCCGCTCAGACGGTACTGGAAGCTTGTGCCGAATGCATTCAGCCCGAACTCGCCGTCGAACTGGAACACCGTATAGATATCGCTCGGCGGCTGGACCCAGTTGCCCTTCTTGCGCACGACGACCTGATAGTCGATGCTGATGCGCGTCTGCTGGCAACGCCCGCGGCCGAAGTCGTACCTGCTGCACGGCGGCACCGAATATCCGGTAAACACCCCGCCGCCGCGATTGCTGGTTTTGTCGAAATAGTCGACGCCCTTGTAGCGGATGCCGATCTCGAGCCCCCACGCGGCAGGGTCCGTGCGATTCGGATTCGCGTAGAAGTAAATGTTGTCGACAACCTTCAGGCTGCCGTCGTCACCCAGATCCTTGTAGCAGTACCCCGACGTCGTGCGCACCGGCGACACCCAGATCACATAGCCGTCCGGCGCGTCGGTCGGATACGACGCAACACCGCCGATCGGCTCAGTCAACGACGTCGCGCCGCTGTTGGTCAGGCAGCGCAGCGCCCACGCAGGCTGCACGGCCGCGAGCAGCAGCGCGAGTACGACCCAGCGCAACCATGCCGTCGACGATTCCCGCTGACGCATTCCCCCGCTCATTTCTTCACGCTCTTGCACACACCGGCCTCGCACGCATACTCGACCGCCACCTGGCCGCCGTAATCGTCGATATGCGTGACGAACAGCGTCGACGGCGTCGCCGCGTTGAACGGCACGTCGGCCGTGCTCATCGGGCTCACCATCGTCGGCTCGATCGGCACCGGCGCTTTTTGCGCGCCCGCGCTCACGTCGACCACCGTCACGTGGTAAGGCGTCGGGTTGTCGAACACCAGCTTGTGCGCCGCCGCATCCACCCGCAGCGTCATCGGCAGCGTCCAGTCCTCGTCGCGCGCGGGCTGCACGGCCTTCGGCCGGTAGAACAGCTTCATCTGCGTATGCAGCGCGATCTGCAGCGTGTTCGGCGTGTCGGTCTTCGGCGGCACTTCGCGGATGTTCAGGTAGAACACCGTTTCGCGATCGGCCGGCAGTTGCGCACCGGGCAGCTTCGCGATCCGCAGCACGTTGCGCTCGTTCGCCTCGACCCGCTGCAGCGGCGGCACGACCATCAGCGGCGACGTGATCTTGTTGCCCTTCGTATCCTCGAGCCACGACTGCACGAGATACGGATACGTCGTGCTCTTGTTGGTGATCGTCACGATCGCGGCCTGCTCGCCTTCGTTGAAGATCACGCGTGTGCGGTCGGGCACGATCGCCGCCTGCGCGGCGCCGGCGAGCAGCGCGCCGACGGTTGCGAACGCGCACAGCGCGCGCCGCGGGAAAGAACGGGAAATGGAATGCTTCATCGCTGGATCCGTAAATCATCGTTCGGCCCGCACGGCCGCTGCATGCGACTCGCCGGGCGGCTGGCACGTCACCGGAATCGGCGTGCCTTCGAGTTGGAGCTGGTTCGGCAGTGCGTCGATCGTGCAGAGCGTCCGTTCGCCCGCCCGCACCGCCAGCGTGGCTTTCGGCTGAACCTGGGTCAGGAACGCCGCGCCGCCTTCGCCCACGATGCCGAGTTCCTTGCCGTTCGCCGCGTCCTGCACCGACGCACCGAACGGCAGCGGCTTGCCGGCCGCGTCGGTCAGCGTCAGGTACAGGTTGCTGCCGCGCGCGGTGGAAAATTTCACGAAGCCGATCGCGCCGTCGGTCAGCACCATGCGCTGGATCGGGTTCGTCACCTGCACTTCGAGCGGCAGCTTCTCGACGTTGACCGTCGCGTCGTACACGTTGTACGGCGAGATGCCGTCGAGCACCGCGTAGCCGCGCGAGTCGGTATGCGTGAGCGTGCCGGACAGCGGCACGTCGGGTACGCCGTCGGTCGACACCAGCAGCCGCGTGTCGCCCGCATTGCCGTTCGCGTGCGCGGACACGCCGTACTGCGTCGCGACGAACGAGCCGTCGACTTCGAGCGACGCGGCCGCATACGCATTGGCGAGCGTCGACGCCTGCGCGGTGAGCTGGTACGCCGACGTGCGCTGGCGGAAGCTCGCGTTCGCCGACGCGCGGCCGTCCGTCGCGCCCGCATTGACCTGGTAGATGCGTCCGGCCGGGTCGTCGTAGATGTAGCCGGCGTTCGCGCTGGTGCTGCCGCTGCCCGTCGTCAGGTTCGACGTGACGGTGTGGTTGCCGCCGATCGGCAGCGTCGCGGTGACCGAGAACTGGTTGCCGCTCGCGCCCGCGCTCTGCGTGCGGAATGCCGACACGCTGACGTTCAGGTTGCGCAGCGTGCCGATCGAGAACGACCGCGTGAGCGTCAGGCCGACCCGCTGCTCGGACGCACGCGCCCAGTAGGTCGTCTGGTCGTACGAGAAATAGGTCGACGTATTGCCGAAGCGTTTCGACATCGTCGCCGAGTAGCGCTGCTTGCTGTTGGCGAGGCCGTATGACGTCGGATCGCCGGAGAATTGCGCGAAGTTGGTGTACTCGCGCTCGGAGAAACGGTAGCCGAAGAAGCGCACGTCGGCATCGAGCCCGTCGAAGTGTTTCGAATAGTTGATGCGATACGAGTTGCCGTTGCGTGTCGCGCCGTTCCACCACAGGCGCGCCCGCGCGTGCGTGACGTCGGCCGACACCGCGCCGAAGGCGCCGAAATCGCGGCCGACGCCGAGTGCGACCGACGTGTAGCCCGACGCCGCGATGAAGCCGCCATACGCGGTGATGTCGAACGGCAGGCCGTACGCGATTTCGCCGAAACCGAAGAACGGCGTGATGCCGGCGCCGCCGAACAGGCGCGGCTTGCCGACCGCGGCCTTGTAGCGCAACTGTCCGGTGCGCGCGAGGAACGGCACGGCGGCGGTCGTCACCTGGAAGCGCTGCACGCTGCCGTCCTCTTCCTCGACCGCGACGTCGAGCGTGCCCTGCACGCTCGTGTTGATGTTCTGCAGCGCGAACGCGCCCGGCGACACGCGCGTCACGTACAGCACGCGGCCGGCCTGCGACACGGTCACGGTCGCGTTGGTGCGCGCCACGCCCGAGATCAGCGGCGCATAGCCGCGCAGCGACGGCGGCAGCATGCGGTCGTCGCTGCGGATCGACGCGCCCGTCAGCGCGAACGTGTCGAAAATGTCCGAGCTCAGGTAGTCGTCGCCGAACGTCACCGTCGACTGGATCGACGGCAGCGCGCGAAATGCATAAAGCCGGCTGAAGCGGAACGTGCGGTCCGCGTACGCCGTGTTACCCACGTTCGATTGCGCCTGGTAGTCGCCGCGAAAGCGCCAGGCATCCCAGTTCGCGCCCACCGTCCCGTAGGCCTGGATCGAGTTCGTCTGCCCGCCGGCCGCACCGAAGTTGCGGTTCGTGTTCGCGATCACGCGATAGTCCAGCATCGCGCCGGGAATCCCTTCGGACCAGTGATCCGGCGGCAGGTAAGTCGAATCGGTGAATTCGAGCGCGGCCTGCGGAATCGTGATCTTGAGCCGCCCGTCGCTTTTCAGGTAACGCACGGTCGCCCCTTCGATCGCCGCCAGGTCGACGCAAGCGCCGCCCCGGAAGCGCGGCAGGTCCTTGACCAGCGACGGCTTCAGGCCGAACCGCGCGACGAGCTCCGGTCGCAGGCACGGCTTGCCCGCGCCCGTTGCATCGACGGTCACGAATTCGATCGGCTGCAGTCCGAGGTACAGGTCGTTGACCTGCACGTCGAGCATGTACTCGCCGGGCAACGTGAAGTCCGGCTGCGAGAACTGCGACAGGTCGACGTTGCTCGTTCCGTCGATGTCGAGGAACGACGAATTGAATTCCGTCGCATGGCTCTGGCTGCCGACGACCAGCACGGAGACGCAAAGGAAGGAATGTCTGATTCGCACGCGGCGCTACCGTGAGTCCAGGGAGAAGGAAAACGGGAGGAAAGACGAAGGAGGACGGGACGCACGCCCCCCTCCTCCGGTACGGACGCTTACTGGTAGCGGACCGTGAAGTTCGCGACGCCGTCGGCGGTACCCGGCGTCACGCCGGCTGCCGTCGCTTCGTACATCGCCGCGAAGCGCGCGGTGTTCGTGCCGTTCTGCAGCAGCGTCGGCGCCTTCTGCTCGGCGCCGTTGTCGAGGTATTCGCCCGATGCGGACTGCAGGCGGATGCCGACGTTGGTTGCCGAACCGATCGTGGCAAGCAGCTTCGGCTGGCCGGCGCTCGACGTGCCCGTGAACGTGAAGTACGCGTTCTGCGCGATGCTGGTGTCGCAGTCGGTCAGCTTGATGTCGAACGACACCGGGTCCGACTTGTCGCCGGCTTGCTTGAACTTGTTGGTCGGCACCTTGCCGAGCTGCACGGTCTGGTTGACCGAGTTCGAATCGATGCCGCATGCGCCCGCGACGATCTCGCCCGTGAAGTTGATCGTGCCGGTGCCCGCCGCGAAGGCCGAGGTGGACAGGGCCGCGAGTGCGACAGCGGTCAGGAGAGATTTTTTCATGACGTTTCCCGTAAGGAGTGCAAATGGAATGAACGACGTGGCGGACACAAACGGTAGCGTGTGGTGGCTCCCGTCCGACACGAGGCCGCATTATCGAGATAACCGTGAAAGATTTCTGTAAATCATTGTCAAATACATCTGACAATGTTTTCTTTATTCCTCTGGAACCTCATTCTTTCCTTTCGATTTCCAATTCCGGATCTTTAATCCGCAGTCCTTTTTTATTTTCCGGAACCGATTGAAGATTAAGGGAATTTTTTGCCGGTAATCGGCTTGGCCGTGCCCCTCGTCGCTGGGGCCGGCTTGCACGCTGCCTCCACTCAAAGGACAAAACATTGTCCAGTGCCGCCATCGTTGTCCGGTCGCAACACGAATATCGAGTCATTTTCAACTGACAGGAAATTAAAGACGGTATTTCATCAATATGGATTTATCGCGCAAACGATTGCGAAAAGCATACAAACGTTTTACTGCGACACTTTGCCGCCGCCATTGATTCCAATGCATCGATTAATTCGATCGTCAATTACCGATCGGGAATCGACAGCATGCGCGGCCGCCGGAACACGCCTGGCATGCCGGACCGGATGAGATGAGAAACGAAGAGACGCGGCACATGTTTACGCCGGCGGGCGACACGATTGGTCCACGGATGCGGACTCGGCCCCTGCGCGCGGCCGAGAGATGAGAGCGATGCGCGGGCCGGCGAAAGGAAGCGCCGATGACGAAAGGCGGTACGACGGGCGGTACGGCGAACAGCACGCCCTGTCGAAGCGGCGGCCGTACGTCGAATCGTACGGCCGCCGTCATGTCGCCCGACACGCTGCGGTATCGGGCGACGAATCGCCCATCACGCGGAAGCCGCGGCCTCCGCCGATGCAAGCGCCCAGCCGCCGCCGAGCGCGCGATACAGCGCGATCGCATTCGCGAGCCTGAGCTGCCTGAGCCGAATCAACTCCTGCCCCGACTCGTACGTGCTGCGCTGCGCGTCGAGCAGTTCGAGATAAGTCGCGACGCCGCCCGCATAACGACGCTCCGCGAGCTTCAGCCGCGCGCCGTCCGCCGCATACACGTCCTGCTGCGCGGCAAGCTGCCGGTCGATCCAGTCGCGCGCGGCGAACGCATCGGCCACTTCGCGAAACGCGGTCTGCACCGCCTTCTCGTATTCGGCGACCGCGATGTCCTTGCGCGCGTTCGCGACGTCGAGGTTTGCGCGATTGCGCCCGCCCGCGAAAATCGGCAGCGTGATGCGCGGCGCGAAGGTCCACACGCTCGTGCCGGCCGCGAACAGGCTCGAGAACGCGTCGCTCACGGAGCCGTAGTCGGTCGTCAGCGCGATGCGCGGGAAGAACGCCGCGCGCGCCGCGCCGATGTTCGCGTTCGCGGCCTTCAGCCGTGCTTCGGCCTGCCGGATGTCCGGCCGCCGTTCGAGCAATTCGCTCGGCGCGCCCGGCGCCACGGGCGCGATCGACAGCGTGTCGAGCGCGGTCGCGTCGGCAGGCACGTTGCGCGCGAAATCGCCCGCCAGCAGTTGCAGCGCCCGTACGGCCTGCGCATGCTCGCGCTGCAGCGCGGCCTGCGACGCGCGCGCGGATGCGACCAGCATCTCGGCCGAGCGCAGCTCGATCGCGTCGCTCGTGCCGGCGGCATAGCGGCGTTGCGTGAGCGCGGCCATCCGCTCGCGCGCATCGAGCGTGCGCTGCGCCAGCGCACGCTGCTCGAGCAGCGCACGCTCCGATACGTACGCACCCGCCACTTCGGCGATCACGCCGATGCGGACCGTGCGCTGCGCGTCGGCCGTCGCGAAGTATTCGGCGAGCGCCGCGTCGGACAGGTTGCGCACGCGGCCGAACAGGTCGAGCTCATACGCGCTGACGCCGACGCCCGCGCGATACAGCCCGCTGATCGCGCTTTCGCGCACGACCGGATCGTACTGGCGCGCGCGTTCATAGCCGAGCTGCGCATCGACCGACGGCATCCGGTCCGCACGCTGCACGCCGTACAACGCGCGCGCTTCCTCGAGCCGGCCGGCCGCGATCCGCAGGTCGCGGTTGTTCGCGAGCGCCGCATCGATCCACGCCTGCAGCGCCGGATCGGTGAAATACGCATGCCAGTCGTCGAGCAACGCGGCATCCTGCGCCGCGGCCGGGTCGGCCGCTGGCGCAGTACTGCCGTCGACCGGCGCATAGCTTGCCGGCACCGGCGCCGCCGGACGCTCGTAACGCGGCGCGAGCGAGCAGCCGGCGAGCGCGAGTGCAGCGGCCAGCGCGGCCGGAACCCGCCGCGCGGCGCGCGCGTTCAGCGCAAACATCATGGTTGCGAACCCTCCATCGTCGCCGGCCGCGATCCGCCGCGCCGGCGCGGGCCGACGTCGAACAGACGGCCGACGATCACGAAAAACAGCGGGACGAGAAACACCGCGAGCACGGTCGCCGTGATCACGCCGCCCAGCACACCCGTGCCGATCGCCATCTGCGCGCCGGACGCGGCGCCCGATGCGAACGCGAGCGGCAGTACGCCGACCCCGAATGCGAGCGACGTCATCACGATCGGCCGCAGCCGCAGGCGCGCGGCCTCGAGCGCCGCGTCGACGAGCGACATGCGCTGCGCCACGAGATCCTTCGCGACTTCGACGATCAGGATCGCGTTCTTCGCGGACAGCCCGATCGTCGCGATCAGCCCCACCTTGAAATAGATGTCGTTCGGCATCGCCCGCAGCGTCACGCCGAGTACCGCGCCGATCACGCCGAGCGGGACGACCAGCATCACCGCGAACGGAATCGACCAGCTCTCGTAGAGCGCCGCGAGCGCGAGGAACACGACGAGCACCGACAGCGCGAACAACATCGGCGCCTGCGCGCCCGACAGCCGCTCCTCGAACGACTGCCCCGACCACGCATGGCCGATGCCGGCCGGCAGCGTCGCGGCAATCCGCTCGATCGCGCTCATCGCCTCGCCGCTGCTGTGGCCTGCCGCGGCCGAGCCGTTGATCGTGAACGACGGATAGCCGTTGTAGCGCGTGAGCTGCGGCGGCCCGAGCGTCCAGTGCAGCGTCGCGAACGCCGCGAGCGGCACCATCTCGCCGCGCGCGTTGCGCACGCGCAGCTTCCTCACGTCGTCCGGATCGAGCCGGTGCAGCCCGTCGGCCTGCACCATCACGCGCCGCACCTGCGTGCCGTGCATGAAGTCGCCGATATAGTCGGAGCCGAACATCACCGCGAGCGTCGTGTTGATCTCGTCCATCGACACGCCGAGCGCGGACGCCTTCGCGCGATCGATGTCGAGCTTCAGTTGCGGCGCGTCCTGCGTGCCCGCGAACATCAGGTCGGTCAGCGCCGGATCCTTGTGCCCTGCCGCGAGCAGTTGCTCGCGGGCGGCGCTGAACGCCGCGTAGTCGAGCCCGCCGCGATTCTGCAGCCGGAAGTCGAAGCCGCTCGACGAACCGAGATCGGGCAGCGCCGGCGAGTTCATCGCGAACACCGTCGTGTTCGGCGTGCCCGCGAAGCGCTCGTTGATGCGCGCGACGATCGACTGCACGTGATCGCGTGCGGCCTTGCGTTCCTTCCAGTTCTTCAGCGTGACGAAGATCATCCCGCCGTTCGGCCCTTCGCCGTACAGGTTGAAGCCGCCGAGCGCATACGTATAGGCGGTCGGCTCGTCGCGGCGGATGCTCGACTCGACCTCGCGCACGCTCTGCATCGTTTCCGCGAGCGGCGTGCCTTGCGGGCGAATCACCATCACCATGAAGTTGCCCTGGTCCTCGTCCGGCAGGAACGCGGTCGGCAACTGCGTGAGCATCAGCGCGGCCGCCGCGGTCAGCGCGCCGTACACGACGAGCCAGCGCAGCGGCTTCTTCAGCATCGTGCCGACCCGCGTCGCGTAGCGCTGTGTCGCGCGCGCGACGAAGCGGTTGAACCAGCCGAAGAAGCCGCGCTTCTCGTGATGGTCGCCGGACACCGGCTTGAGCAGCGTCGCGCACAGCGCGGGCGTCAACGACAGCGCGAGGAAGGCCGAGAAGCCGATCGATACCGCGAGCGACAGCGCGAACTGCCGATAGATGTTGCCCACCGCGCCGCCGAAGAACGCCATCGGCACGAACACCGACGTCAGCACCACGGTGATCCCGACGATCGCGCCGCTGATCTGCCGCATCGCCTTGACGGTCGCGTCGTAGGGCTGGAGCCCTTCCTCGACCATCAGCCGCTCGACGTTCTCGACGACGACGATCGCGTCGTCGACGAGGATGCCGATCGCGAGCACCATCCCGAACATCGTCAGTACGTTGATCGAGAAGCCGGCCGCATACATCACGCCGAACGTGCCAGCGAGCGCGACCGGCACGACGAGTGTCGGGATCAGCGTCGCGCGCAGGTTCTGCATGAACAGGAACATCACGAGGAACACCAGCACGCCGGCCTCGATCAGCGTCGTGACGACCTTGTTCATCGACACGCGCACGAACGACGACGTCTCGTACGGGATCTGGTATTTCACGCCCGGCGGGAAGTATGCGGACAGCTCGTCCATCGTCGCGCGCACGCGCTTCTCGGTGGACACCGCGTTCGAGCCCGGCGCGAGCTTGATGCCCATCCCGGTCGCGACCTTGCCGTTCACGTACGACGGATAGTTGTAGTCGTTGCCGCCGAATTCGACGCGCGCGACGTCGCGCAGGAACAGCGCGGAGCCGTCCGCCCGCGCGCGCAACGCGATCGCGCCGAAATCGGCCGGCGTCTTCAGCGGCGCGTCCGCGAACACGGTCGCCGCGATCGGCGCGCTGTCCGGCACCGCGCTGCGGCCGATGTCGCCGATCGTCACGCGCGCATTGTGCGCCCGCACGGCCGACGCGATGTCCGACGCGGTGAGGCCGTGCCCGGCCATCTTCACCGGGTCGGGCCAGATCCGCATCGCATATTCGGCGCCCCAGAACTGCACCTTGCCGACACCCTCGACGCGGCGCAGCGCCTGCACCACGTTCGCGGACGCGTATTCGCCGAGTTGCACGGCATTCATCCGGCCGTCGTCGGACGTCAGCGACACGACGAGCTGGATGTTGTCGGCCGCCTTCTCGACCTGGATGCCGTCGCGGCGCACGGGCTCGGGCAGGCGCGCATCGACCGTCTTCAGCCGGTTCTGCACTTCGACGGCCGCGAGATCGGCGTTCACGCCCTGCTTGAACGTCAGGTACAGCGACGCCGCCCCGGCGCTGCTCGTCGCCGACGTATACAGCAACCCCGGCGCCCCGTTCATCTCGCGCTCGATCAGCGCGGTCACCGATTCCTCGACGACCTGCGCGGACGCGCCCGGGTACGTCGCATAGATGCTGACGACGGGCGGCGCGATGTCCGGATACTGCGCGACGGGCAGCGCGCGGATCGCGAACAGGCCGCCCAGCATGATGAAGATGGCGATCACCCATGCGAAGACGGGGCGATCGATGAAGAAACGTGCCATGTTGGTTTGAACCGGTCAGGTTTGACGGGCGGCCGGCGAAGCGGCCGCTGCCGGCGCCGCCTTCGACGGCGGCGCCTTCTCGACGGGCTTGACGACCGTATCGGGCGCGAACTGCGCGGCGTCGTCGACGATCACGCGCTCACCGCCCGCGAGGCCGCGCGTGATGCGCCAGTCGTGGCCGCTCATCTGGTCGGCCGTGACTTCGACGTCCTTGACCTTGCCGTTCGCGCCGACCACGCGCACCGACGTCCGGTCGGTCGTGCGCAGCAGCGCGTCGCGCGGCACGAGGATCGCCCGCTGGTCGACCGCCGTGTCGAGCGAGATCCGCACATACGCGCCGGGCAGCAGCTCGCGCTCCGGATTCGGAAACAGCGCGCGCATCGCGACGGTGTCAGTGGTCGGATCGACCGCGAGATCGCTGAACAGCAATTTGCCCTTCAGCGGATACGTAGTGCCGTCGGCGCGCAGCAGCGTCACCGCGACGTCGTGCTGCGCGATGCCCGTCGCGCGCCCGCTCTTCACCGCGCGACGCAATGCGTCGACGTCGGCGGCCGGCTGCGAGAAGTTCACGTAGATCGGATCGAGCTGCTCGACGGTCGTGAGCGGCGTCGCCTGGTCCTGGCCGACGAGCGCGCCCTCGGTCACGAGCGCGCGCCGTGCCCGGCCCGCGATCGGCGCGGTGACGGTCGCGTAGTCGAGCTGCAGTTGAGCCCGCGCGAGTTCGGCCTTCGCGGATACGACCTCGGCCTTCGCCTGCGTGTCGGCCGCGACGGCCTCGGTGTGGTCGCGCTCGCTCACCGCGCGATCGCGCACGAGGTCGTCGTAACGGCGACGCTTGTCGGTCGCCGCGAGCGCGGCGGCCTGCGCCTTCGCGAGCGCGCCCTGCGCGGCGTCGCGTGCGGCCTTCAGTGGTGCGGGATCGATGCGGAACAGCACCGCGCCCTGCTTCACTTCCTGGCCTTCCTCGTAGGTACGTGCGGTGACGATGCCCGCGACCCGCGCGCGGACCTCCGCCTGCCGGTATGCGTCGAGCCGGCCCGGCAGTTCGACGGTCATTGGCACGGCCGTCGGGCGTACCGTCACGACGGTGGCCTGCTTCGCGGTCTCCGGCGCGGCGTCCTTGTCGCCCTTTCCGCATCCGGCCACGGCCAGCAAGGCTGCGAGCGCGAACGGCGCCAGCCGCATGCGGCGCCACAGGGTGCGTTTGTTATTCATGTTCTGACCTCGGATCACTCGCCGCCGATACAATGCGGCGGCTCAGGGAGGCCGATTATAATCAGTCACGACTGATTAAATACAGGCGACTTCAATCTGGCCCGCACATTGTCTCAATAAAACGACAGCGAACTGTAAGGAATTTCACGACATGGCCCGCAAGACCCGGGAAGAATCGCTCGCCATCAAGCACCGTATCCTCGACGCCGCCGAACTCGTGCTGCTCGAGCGCGGCGTCGCGCAAACCGCGATGGCGGACCTCGCCGAGGCCGCCGGGATGTCGCGGGGCGCCGTGTACGGCCACTACCGCAACAAGATGGAAGTGTGTCTGGCGATGTGCGACCGCGCGTTCGCGCGCACCTCGGAAGGTTTCGACGCGGGCGATGGCCTGCCGCCGTTCGCGACGCTGCGGCGCGCCGCGTCGCACTACCTGCAGGAATGCGGCGAGCCGGGCCCCATGCAGCGCGTGCTGGTGATTCTCTATACGAAGTGCGAGCAGAGCGAGGAAAACGGTGCGCTGCAACGGCGGCGCATGCTGCTCGAGTTGCAGATGCTGCGCATCACCAAGGCGCTGCTGCGTCGCGCGATCGCCGCCGGCGAAGTCGCCGCCGATCTCGACGTGCATCTGGCCGCCGTCTATCTCGTGTCGCTGCTCGAAGGCGTGTTCGCGTCGATGATCTGGACCAACCGGCTGCGCGGCAATCTGTGGAACGACGCCGAGGCGATGCTCGACGCCGGTTTCGACGCCGTCCGCACCTCCGCCGCCCTCCGCCGACGCGCGCAAAAATTGCCTGACCGACCAAAATCGTCGTAACAAATGCTGATTTAACCCGATTTACCGCAGTGCGAAACGAATGAGCTGACCCCCTTTAAAATTTTTAACGTTTCGCGGAACATCGGTAGACTGACGCTGTCATTTTTCTTTAGCGTCTGCGTGATACCGGGTTCGACCCGGTATGCACGCCGCCGTTCGAAGCGGGCCAGCCCCGCGCGTTGGGTCGAACGGAAACGACACAGGCCCCTGGCGGGGCCTGTTTTGTTGCACGCCCGCCGCCCGCCCCGTCGCCTTTCGACGATGTGCCGCCGGTGGCCCCCGCCCACACCCCTTTGAACCGCTTTCCTGGATGTGGACACCTTGGTCAAGTCCGTCGTAACCCCTGATGCCGTCGCGCCCGGCCGTGCGCAGCGCGCCGTGCGCGCGCTCGTGCCGGCCGCCGTGCTCGGCGCCCTCGCCGCATTCGGCCTCGCCGCCGCGCTGCCGGCGGTGTCGCAACTGCCGGGCGCCGTCGACTCGGGCACGGCCGCGCTGCCGCAGCGCGTGCTGTCCGATACGCCGTTTCCCACCGCGCAGCATTTCGTGACGAGCGAGCTCGCCCGCACGATCGGCGAGCGCAACGAACACGTCGAGCGCAACGATCGCAGCCTGCAGCCGGGCCTGTTCGCACCGCTCAGCGCGCATCGCAACGACATGCTCGGCTATGCGAGCCTGTTCCAGTTCGCGTCGCCCGAACAGCAGCACGGGATGCGCGCGGGCGACATCGAGCTCACGCTGTCCGATACGCTGAACCGCCTCGACGTGCCGCCCGAAGTGCGCATCCAGCTCGGCGATCTCGTCACCGGCAAGGTCGCGATGCGCGCGAGTGCGCAGCGCGGCGACTATTACCGCATCGCGTTCGACACGAACGACGGTACGCCGCGCGTCACCGCGCTCGAGCTGCGCGTCGCCGGCCGCACGTTCGGCGCGATCTGGTTCCGCGCGCCCGGCGCCGAGCACGGCGCGTACTACACGCTCGACGGTTCGCCGCTCGAAGCTGCCGCGTTCACGATGCCGGTCAAGTGGACGCGCATCAGCTCGTTCTTCGGCGAGCGCATCCATCCGCTGTCGCAGGCGATGGCGTTCCATACGGGTGTCGATCTCGCCGCGCCCAGCGGCACGCCGGTCGATGCGGCCGCCGACGGCGTCGTGTCGTTCGTCGGCACCGATCCGGGCGGCTACGGCCGCTATGTGATCGTCGATCATGCGGACGGCTATTCGACCTACTACGCGCACCTGTCCGCGTTCGCGCGCGGGCTGAAGGTCGGCGAAACCGTGAAGCAAGGCCAGCGCATCGGCTCGGTCGGGATGACGGGCGCCGCAACGGGCCCGCACCTGCATTTCGAGGTGCGAGTCGCGAACGATCCGGTCGATCCGCTCGTCACGCTCGCGAGCGCGCAGACGGCGCTGTCCGACATGCAGCTCACCGCGTTCCGTCAGGAAGCCGCGCAATGGCGCTTGCGCCTCGCGTCGATCAGTACGACGCCGTTCGCGTTCACGCAGAACGACGGGCCGCTGTGGGGCGATTTCGCGACCGGTTCGTCGACGCTGCGCGCGGTGTTCGATACGCATTACAGCGCGTCCTAACGCGCGAACGCCGGCAATCACGCCAAGAATCGCACCGCGGCCACAGCAGCATGCTCACGCCCGTCGCCGCTCGACCAGCGGCGACGCGGCCCCCATCTTCATCACCGGAAATCCGCCGCCTGCATCGGGCGGCACGCCGTCACCGCGCGGGTTCGGTGCGCTCCGCCGCCTGCGCGATGCGCGGCGCCCTCGGGCGCCGCGACAGCAACCACCGCGCCGCGCCGTCGAGCGACGTGCACAGCACCAGATAAATCGCCGCGACGAACAGGAAGATCGGCGCCGGATACACCATCAGCCGGTTGTTCACCTGGGTCGCGACGAACGACAGCTCCGGCACGCCGACGATATACGCGAGCGACGTGTCCTTCACGAGCGCGACCCACTGGTTGACGAACGACGGCGTCATGATCCGGATCGCCTGCGGCAGCAGCACGTAGCGCACCGTCTGCCAGCGCGTGAGGCCAAGCGACAGCCCGGCCTGCCATTGCCCGTCGCCCGCCGCGACGATCCCCGCATGCACCGCATGCGCGAGATACGCGCCGCCGACCAGCGCCAGCGCGCACACGACCGTCGCGAGCCCCGGCACGTCCATGTGCAGCAGCACGGGCATCAGGAAATACGTCCAGAAGATCAGCATCAGCACCGGAATCGCGCGAAAGAAGCCGATGAACGCGAGCAGCAGCACGCGCGCCGGGCCGCGTGCGAGCGCCATCGCGACGCCGAGCGCCACGCCGAGCCCGGCCGACGCAATCGCGGACGCGAGCGCCAGCACCAGCGACAGCGCGGCGCCGCCGAGCGGGCCGTCCGGAAACGCGCCGACGAGCAGGTACGGCAAATTGGAGACGAGCAGCGAAAGATCCATCGTCAGCGCCCCGCTCCGAGCCGGTCGCGCCATTGCGTCGCCGCGTACGCACCGGCCTCGATCGCGGCCACCGCCGCGACGTACAGCAGCGTCGCGACGCCGAACGCGGCGAACGTCCTGAACGTTTCGGTCTCGACCTGCCGCGACGCATACGACAACTCGGCGACGCCGATCGCCATCGCGAGCGACGAGTTCTTCACGAGATTCATGTATTGGCCGAACAGCGGCGGCAGCGCGATGCGCACGGCCTGCGGCAGCACCACGTAGTGCAGCGACTGCATCGGCGTGAGGCCGAGCGCGGCCGCCGCATCGTGTTGCGCACGTCGCACGCCGCGCAGGCCGGCTTCGCATTCCTCGGCGACGAATGCCGCCGTATAGGCGCTCAAGCCGACCCAGCCCGCGACGAATTCGAACGACGGCCACGCGAGCGTAAACGGGCCCACGCTCACCGCATGGCGCGCGTTGAGCCACGCGACCCACGTATCGGGCAGCAACGACGCGACGCCGAAATACCAGAACAGCAACTGCACGAGCAGCGGCGTGTTGCGAAACGCGACGACGTATGCGGCGGCGACCGTGCGCGGCGCCCTGCCGCGCGCATGCCGCATCACGGCGAGCAGTAGCCCGCCGACGGTCGCGGCGACGGCCGACGCGGCCGCGAGGCCGAGTGTCAGCAGGAAGCCCTGCCAGAGCCAGGACAGATATTTGGGAGCCAACCCGAGCATGCTGTGGCGCGCGCGAAGCGCACGTTCGGATGAAAACGAAAAGCGCCGCACGGCCGACGTTCAGGCCGATCGCGGCGCACGTGCGTGACCGATCAGGTCTTGTCGCCGATACGGAAAATCCGCGTGAGCGGCGTTTTCGTGGTCGGCCCGAACCATGCGTCGTAGATCTGCGTGGCGCGACCGCTCGCCTCGAGCCCCTTCAGCGTGTCGTTGACGAAGCCGAGCAGGCGCGTCTCGCCCTTCGGCACGCCGACACCCATGTAGTCGTTCGAGATCGTGAATGCCGGGATCTCGTAGTTCTGCTTGTCGGGCACGTTCGCGAGCAGGCCGATCAGTTTCGGGCCGTCCTGCGTGATGGCCTGCACGTTGCCGGCGCGCAGCGCGGCGAACGCGAACGGCGTGTCGTCGTACGCGACGATCGTCGCCTTCGGGAATTTCTCGCGCAGCGTGATCTCGTTGGTCGTGCCCTTGTCCGCGCCGACGCGCAGGCCGTTCAACTGGTCGGCCGATTTCAGCACGCCCTTCTTCGCGAGAAACTGCTGGCCCGACGAGAAATACGGAATGCTGAAGTCGACCTGCTTCGCGCGCTCGTCGGTGATCGTGAAATTCGCGAGCACGAGATCGACCTTGCCGGACGTCAGGAACGGGATGCGGTTCGCGGGGTTCGTCGGTTGCAGTTGCAGCTTCACGCCGAGCTTGTCGGCCAGCGCCTTCGCATAATCGACGTCGAGACCGACGATGCGGTTGCTTTTCGCGTCGACATAGCCGAACGGCGGATTGCTGTCGAACGTCGCGACGCGCAGCACGCCGGCCTTCCTGATGTCGTCGAGACGGTCCGCATGCGCGACGGTGCCTGCGGTAACGAGCGCGACCCCGATGAGCCACGTAGCGAGCGTGTTGATTTTCATGAGCACGACCTGATTTGTTATGGAGGCCGCCGCGGATCGCGCGGCAGCACGGTTCGAAGAACATCGCGACGCAGTGTCGTCGCGAAGCCGCTAACGTATCAGCGCGCGCGGCGAACTCGAACCAATAAATGGTGCTTTGCTCTGCGGGTTTCGTGATGAGGCACGCATCGCGCGCCGCGTCACGGAAACGTGAACGAGAATTCCGCCCCACCGCCCGCATAGCCGGGCGCCAGTTCCCCGTCCGCGCCGGTACGGATGTACTGCGCACGCAGCGGCATCACGGCCATGTCGCCCGTGCGTCGCATCGGATACTCGGTCGCTGCGCCCGGCTCGCCGTACGCGATCCGCTCGCCGGTCAGCGCGTTCGTCATCACGATGTTGAATCCGCGCGCGACCGTCTGTCCTGCCGGCGCGCTCAGTTGCAGCAGCGTCTTGTCGGGATTCGGCTGCGCGGCCTTGTCGCGGAAGCTGATCGACGGCTTGGCCGACGCTGCGCACTGGCTGAGCGCGATATCGAAACTGACCGGCTTCGACGTCGCGTTCAGGCTCGGAAAATTGCTGATCGAGAAGTTGCCGAGCGTCACCGGCACGATCTCCTTCGACTGCACCTCGCAGCGGTTCGGCACATGAATCTCGCACTCGCTGCCAATGCACACGTTGCCGACCCCGACGAAAGCCTTCAACTGCTTGCAAAGGTTCGGCGGGCTTGTCTGCTCGGGCACCGCCACGGTGCCGCCGACCGTTGCGACACCTTTCGGCAAGTCGAGCGCGTAAATCGCGACGGTCGGATTGCCCGGCAGGTTCTTGACGACCAGCTTGCCCGGCGGCAATTGTGAAACCGGCTTGGCGAGCACCAGGAATTGTCGGAAGCGCATCATTCGCGAATCGGTACCCCCGGCGCCCGACTGGATGAGTGCTTGCTTCGCGGTCGCCACCGGCAGCGTGCCTTGCTGCAGCGTGCGCTCGACGCCGTCATCGGATACGCCCGCCCATTTGAAGCCGATGCCATCGACGTTCGTCTGCGCGACGCCGTCCGCGACGATACTGCCCGGCGTCCAATGTGCCGCACTCACGAGTTCGTGTGCCGTCGGAGCCATGCTGCCGTACTTGAACGTCACCATGAGCGAAACGGTGCGCTTGTACAGGATCGCGTTGTTCGGTGTCGTGCTCGTCAACGGCGTCTGCATTTGCCAGGGTGTCGCTTCGACGTTGCTGAAACTGCAATCCAGCGCCGTCGCGTTACTACCGCTTTGCGCCATGACGTGCGTGCCGAACGCAAGCATCAGATATCCCATCATCGTCAGGCGTCGTATCGCCCGGCCGATACGCCCGGGCCTGCACCATTGAATCGTCTTCATGCTGCCCCACCTTTGTATCGCTGGCTGGCGGGCGTGCCGATCGGCACGCCCGCCAGCCATTGCATTACTCGATCACACCGAGATTGAGACCGGCGATCTTTTGCAGCGCAGCTTCGCCGGACGCGATGCTGTTGCGGAAGATGCCTCGGTTGATACCGACGAGGCCACCGAAGGTCTGGCCCGACGATCCGTTGACCCGCCCGCTCGCGACGGAGCGCTCGACGAATCCGGTGTTCATGCCGATCAAGCCGCCGAGTGTCGAATAGCAGCCGGCGCCGACCATGCCCGATGCCGACGCGTCACGCACCGTACCGAGGTTTTCGCCAGTAAAACCGCCCACCGTGCTCGACCCACCGCCCGTCACGTTGCCGGTTGCCGACGCGGCCTCGATCGTGCCGGACGTCGTGTTGGCGCCGGCAAAACCGCCCACTGACGCGCCAAACCCGCCAGACACGTCGCCGCTCGCATCGACGTTGCCCAGTTCGGCCGCGTTGCTGCCGACGAAGCCGCCCGTCTTGCTGTAGTTGCCGCCCGTCGTCTTGCCGCGCGCGACCGCGTGTGCAATCCGTCCGCCGAGGTGACTGCCGACGAAGCCGCCGTTGGTGCCCTGGCCGCCTTTCACCGCGCCATGCGCTTCCGCCATGTCGATGATCGCGTTCGGCCCCAGGTTCATGCCGACGAAGCCACCCGTCGAACCCGTCGATGCGCTCCAGACCTCGCCCAGCGCCTTGCTGTCGGTCACGATCCCCTGGTTCAACCCGACGAAACCACCGATCGCTTGCGCATATCGACCGTCGACGATGCCGCTCGCACTCGACTTGACGATCTTGCCGGTATTGCTGCCGACGAGGCCGCCCACCGTACCGCCAGAGCCGCCTGTCACGCGGCCCAGCGCGGCCGAGTCCTCGATCATGCCGAGCAGGTTCGCCCCCACCAGTCCACCCACGTTCACGCCGGCGATATTGGCGCCCGACGTGGTGCCGCGGCTCGTCGACCGGAGAATGTCGCCGCCCCGGTTCACGCCGACGAGCCCGCCGATCGACGCGAGATTCGATGCACCGCCGAATACGGTCGCATTCGATTCGCTGTCGGCCACGACACCGGAGAGCTCGCCGACGCGGTTCTCGCCGATCAGGCCGCCGACCGCATACGACATGTGGTTGCCTGTCACATATCCGGCAAACGATGCGCGGGACATCTCGCCCAGATTGGTGCCGACCAGCCCACCCAGCGCATTGCTGCGGTTGGCGTTCGCATTGACCTGCATGCCGGTTGCGGTCACGTTCGAAATCTTGCCGGCGTTTTCGCCCACCAGCCCGCCGATGGACACCGGACCGACGCCCGCCGCGGCGCTGACGCGCAACGACTTCAGGTTGAGGTTGGCAAGCGTGCCGGTGTTGCGGCCGAACAGCCCGGCGTACGGGTCGCTGCTCGTAATGTTGAGGTTGCTGATCGTGTTGCCGAGGCCGTCGAACACACCGGAGAACTGTGCTCCCGAACCAATCGTCTTGAACGCGGAGCCGTAATAGGAACCCGCGATGTCGTTGCCGAGCACGTACAGCCCGTCGAGATTCGCATCGACCGCCTGCAGCTGCTGCAGGTTCTGGATCACGGTATAGCGATACCCGTTCGATTCGAAACCGGCCCCTGCCCCCGACAGCTTCACTGCCGCACCGCCCGTCAGCGATTGCGCGACGCCGTAGTCGAGCGTCAGAAGCGCATTCGCGCCGGTCAGCGCGATCGGCGCCGCGATCCGCACGTTGTCGTGTGCGTTAATCGCGAAGTGTGCATTCGCGCCTGTCGCGCGCAGCGCGCCGTTGATCGACACGTCGCCCTGCCGGCTGGCCAGCGTCAAGCGGTTGCCGCCGGCCCAGGTAACGGCCCCGTCGACCGAGGTGTGGCCGCGATCGGCGACCAGCTCGACATCGGTGGTCGCGAGATTGCGCGACAGCGTGTCGGCCACGATCGTACCGGGCTGGTTCGCACCGGCCGTGACCGACACGTCGGACGATGCGATGCGCCAGGAGCCGCCGCGACCGTTGGTCGCGCGCGTATCGACCGTTGCACCGAGCGCCACCTTCACGTCCGCACCGCGCGTGTCGACCGTGCCGCCGTTGCCCGGTGCCGTCGCGCTCGCATTCAGCACACCCGCGACGTTCACGGTGCCGGCATCGTAGCCATCCAGCGAGATCCGGCCCGCCGTATTCCTGAGCGTGCGCGCCTCGATGGTGCCTTGATTGTTGACTACCGTACGCAGCAACGTATCGGCGGTTTTGGCGTTCATCAGCACCTGTCCGCCGTCGGCTTTCAGCAATTGTTCGTTGCTGACGAGCGCGTTGACGGTTCCCTGGTCGACCTGCACGCTGAGCAGCTTGCCGCCGTCGAAGTTCAGCGTGACGTCGCTGCCCGACGCCAGTGCAACGGTGCCCATCTGTGCCTGGACGATTCCCCTGTTGAACACGCGCGCGCCCAGCAGGGCGATCGACCCGCCTTCGCGCGCCACGAGATTGCCGAAGTTCTGCACTTCGCTCGGACTCCGGCCGGAGAACCGGAAGCGGCCTGCGTCGAAGTCTTCGTTCCTGATGTCCAGCGTCGTCGCCAGCAGCCCGCCGACATTGACCTGCGCGCCCTTGCCGAACAGGATGCCGTTGGGATTGACGAGAAACACGCGGCCGTTCGCGTCGATGTTGCCGTAGATCGCGCTGCCGTCCTGGCTGACGACCCGGTTCAGCGCGATCGACGTCGCGGACGGCTGGTTGAACGTGACACGCTGCCCTTTGTCGACGTTGAACGACTGCCAGTTCGTCACCAGTTTGTCGCTGTGCTGGTTGATCGACATCTGCTGCCCGTTGTCGTAGCGAAGCATGTCGGCTTTCCCGGACACGATCGTCTCGCCCGTCGGCAGCGCATGCACGGACGTCGCTGCGCCGCCCGCAAGCAGCGTCAGCACCGCGACGACACGCGCTCGCGTGCTGGACTTGCCGCGCCGGCGTACCCGTTCGCCGGCGACCTGCCAGGCGCCTTGTCGGTCGTTCCACACCAGAGCATAGGTCTTGTTCACTTTCGTTTTCCCTTGTTGTAGTTGAATCCCTGCCGATACCCCCGGCAGGACGGGTCCTGCAAACATTGACGTGCCGCTCGTCACGGCGGCGCGGCCCGCGCGCGGTATTCGTGCGACGCACCGCTCTCGTCGACGGCGTCGAACACGATCGCGCCCGCGCCGGCCCGCATGCCGATCGGAATCTCGGCCCGGCCGAACGGCGCGACGTCCACCGCGCCGCTCTCCAGCACGACGGGTTCGCCGTTCACCGACAGGCGCGTCAGCGTCACGTAGTACGGTGTGGGGTTGCGCGCGGCGACCGATGCAGCGGCCTGCGTGCCGCCGTGCGTCCATACGAGCCGGTTCGGCGCGTCGTCGGGTTCGCCATCGAGACCGGGCGGCCGAACCAGCAGCTTCATCCTGAGCCGGTACGCGATGCGCAGTACGTGCTCGCCGGTCGGCGCGGCCGGCGGCACTTCGAGCAGATTGATCCAGAAGCACACCTCACGGTCCGTGGGAAGGCCGCCGCCGACAGCCTGCACGCGAATGGACAGCGGCTGCCCCGGATCGAGCCGCGCAAGCGGCGGCGCGACGACGAACGGCACGCGCAGACGGCTCGGGTCGGCATCCGGGTCGCCGTCGTCGAGCCACGCCTGCACGAGGATCGGGGCGCTCCCGCCGTTGCGGGCGAGGATCGTCAGCGCGCGCGCATTGCCCGGATAGACGAACCGCGTGCCGACCACGGAGAGAGACGCCTCGCACCGGACCGCGCCGACGCTCGCGACACAGGCCAGCACGAGCGCGCGCAAGACGCGACCGGTATCCGGGCGGCGGCACCCACGACGCGACGACAGCCGCGCAAGCGGGACATCACGAAAGCGTGAACGATGCATCGTGTTAGCGCCCTCCGTCGTGCTCGGCTCGCGATGCGACGGCGTCCCGCGTCACCGTCGCCGCGCGGCAGGTACCCGTCAGCATCACGTAGCCCGTCCCCGCACGCTGCGCAGCCGGTATCGTGTAATCGATCACGCACTGCTGGTCCGCACGCGGTCCCCATTCGACACGAATCCGGCCGTCGTCCGCGGCGCTGCGTACGAACAGTCGGCTGCCCTGGCCGACCACGCCGAGCGCCGCGCCGGTGTGTGCGTCGAACGCGCGTGCCGCGAACGCCAGCGGCCGCCCTTCGTCGGTCTGTGCGTCGATCAGCAGCGCGCGCGCCTTCAGCGTGTCGTAAGACAGCATGACGATCGACCCCGAGCGCGGGGCAACACTGCGCGACACCGTCTTCAGCTCGACGTTCTCCGGAATGTCCTTCGGGTCGATGTCGATCTTGTTGAGCTGATACGGAATGAGGCTCGGCACGATCGCGTAGCCGAAGCGGTCGACGCGCGCGCTCGTGTTCGCGACCTGTGCGCCGCGCGCGTGCGGCGCGTGCACGACGCCGATGGTCTCGCTCAACGTGGGTGCCGGCGTCAGGCCGCCCGGATGCAACACGAGGCCGCCCGTCGCGTTCGCCGAAGCCTGCTGGTAGTCACGCCCGATGCCCAGATTCGCCGACACGGACACGGCCGGCCGCTGATAGCCGATGCCGAAACTGCCCGACGATGCGCGATTGTTGCCGTCATAGCTCGACGCCAGCGAGTACGATCCGTCGCCCCGCTCGCCGAAGCGGCCCGCGAGGCTCGCCGTGGCGCTCGTGCCGGCGCTGCTGTCATGCGTCACGAGCGAGCTGAAGATCGGCGCACGCCGCGAATTGCGGCCCAGCGGAATCGACACGTTCACGCTCGCGAGCGTGCTGCCTGCGCCACCCCCGAACGACGGCTCGCGTCCGGACAGGTTGCGCACGCGCTGCACCGACGCGGTCACCGTGGCATCGCGCCACTGCGTGCTGTAGCCGAGCGTGAAACTGACCGTCCGCCCGCCGCCCGCCCAGTAGCTGAGCGCCGATCCGTTCGCATAAACGCTGCCCGCACTCCCGATCTGCTGGCTCACGTTGAGATCGACCCGATCGCGCAAACGCGCAAACGTGGCCGCCCCTGCGCCCTGATCGCCCCGGCCGTTCAGCAGCATCGCGTCGCGCAGGCCGAGATAGCCTTTCGTGGAATAGCGATACGCGAGCAGCGAGAAGTTCGTCCCGCTGTTCGGCAGGTTCTTGCTGTACGACACGCGAATGCTCGAACCGGTCAGGCGCTCGCTGCCGCGCGGCTGCGTGCGCGCGATCGTGATGTCCGCCCCGAAGCCGCCGATCGACGTATTGAGCGCGACACCCACCAGCGCGGACTGGTAGCGGCTCGCGAACGCGGCGCCGCCATAAGCCGTCACGGCATTGCTGACGCCGCGCTGCACGGTGAACTGGCCGACGTACTGCTTGCCGATATCGTCGCCGAGTTCGATCGCCTGCCCCGCCGTCACGCTGAACCGCGTGCTGCCCGGACGCAGCAGTTGCACCGTCGTCGCGAACGGCACCACGAAGCTGCGCGTCTCTCCGTTGGCCTCGGTCACCGTCACGTTCAGGTCGCCGCCGTAGCTCATCGCCTGCAGGTTGTCGATCGCGAACGGTCCGGGCGCGACGGTCGTCTCGTGCACCAGATAGCCGCGTTGATAGATCGACACCTTGGCGTTCGACTGCGCGACGCCGCGCACGACGGGAGCGTAGTAGCGCTGCTCGTCGGGCAGCATCCTGTCGTCGCTCGCGATTTGCACGCCGCGAAACGACACGGCGTCGAACATCGAACCGCTGGTCGAGCTCTCGCCCGCCAGCAACTGCGCGTGCCAGTCGGACAGATCGGTTTGGGCATACACGTAGCCGCGCTGATAGCGCGCGCCGCTGCGCTGCGACCACGTCAGGTTGCCGTTGTGACGGATCCGGATGGGCCCGGCGCTCGCCGCCATCGACAGGCCCGTATAGAACTGCGAATACTCGTAACCGCTCGAACGCGTCGTAAACGCACTCGCGTTGTAGTTCAGCCATGCGGCCGGCACGCCGTTCGTCCAATGCGACGGGTCGACGTACGTGCTCTGGCTCGCGAGCCGCATGTAGAGCTGGGGCGCAGTCAAATACAGCCTCTGCTCGGCCGCG
This sequence comes from Burkholderia sp. MSMB1459WGS, assembly GCF_001534535.1. Lineage (NCBI taxonomy): Bacteria > Pseudomonadati > Pseudomonadota > Betaproteobacteria > Burkholderiales > Burkholderiaceae > Burkholderia > Burkholderia sp. MSMB1459WGS. Next base: position 26,275 of record NZ_LPMU01000002.1, on the reverse strand, counting down.
TCGAACGACAGCGCGCCGCCGGGCACGTAGCGGGACAACGCATCGCAGATCGACCCGTCGGGCATCGGATTCGGCGGCTGGCTGCCATCCTGGCCGCGCGCGCTTCGATCCAGATCGATGCCCGCGCGCTGCAGCAGCGCGCGATCGTAGCAAGGCAGCACGTCACCGCGCACATCATGACGGAACATGATGTCTTCCACGCCGCGCCACTGCCCGTTGACGATCAGGTCGACGCGATGCATGCCGGGCACGACCGCGTTCGGCCGTGCGAACGGCGTCGTATCGATCGGCTCGCTGCCCGCGCCGTGCATCAGCATCGAATCGTCGAAGTGCGTGTCCCCGCCTGTCGACACGCTCGATGCCGCGCTCGCTGTCGAGCGGCGCGTGCCGTCCCGCCCAGCCGGCTCGACCGTATCCGTCGTCGCGGCGAAACCGTTCGTCCCCGACACCATCGCGATCGATGCGAACACGGATGTGACGGCCAGCAGACAAGGACGCTGCAGAAACCGCGGCGCACATGAAAATTGAAAACCAGCCGAACTCAGCATGAGGATACAGTTGTTTCGCATACCGAATCGATTTTCATGATCCGGCATGCTGTGTCGTGCCTTCGAGATGTGCTATGTGAACCTGTTGCTCAATCGGTCAATTTTTTAGTTATCGTGCTGCGGCCGCCGTAGTCGTCGATCGCCATGTAGCGCACGGCCGTCGGACGCTGCGAACGCGCGGTGGCGGCGGGCAACGGGAAGCGCTGCGACCCGAACGGGGCGACCATCCCGCCGCCGGCCGGGACGAAGGTTCCGCCGACGTCGCCCTCCACCATGCCGAACGACACGTAATACGGCGTCGGATTGGAAACCTCGAGCGATATCGGCTGCCCGCGCGTATGCGCCGCGTCGGCCGATACCTTCCACACCAGCTTGTCCGCCGCGGTGTCGGCGTCGTTCGCGAGCGCCGTGGGCCGGTAGAACAGTTTGATGCGGGTCCGGAACGCGAAGCGCAAGCGGTTGTCCGCGTCCTGCGTCACTGCCGGCACCTCGAGCACGTTCAGCCAGAACACCGATTCGCGGTCGGCGGGCAGTTGTGCCTGCAGGTTCGTGATGCGCAGCACGGCGTTGCGTCCGGTTTCGACGCGCACCAAGGTCGGCGCAACCAGGAACGGTGTGCGCATCTCCTCGGGCGGCACATCGGCGCGGCCGTCGTCGATCCAGCTCTGCGCGAGTACCGGCTCGGTACCTGCGTTTTTCATCCGGACCGTCACATCGCGGGCATGCTCCGGAAAAATCACCCGGGTACCGTCCAGCAGCAGTGCCGCCTGTGCCGGCGCGGCACAGGCGGCCCACGCCACGACACCGGCCACGGCTTGCACACGAAGGGAACGAATGGACAGGTTCATGACGTGGAGCAGAGATTGCATCGATCAGTGGTACGCGAGCACGTAGCGGATGAACGAGTTGCCCGAACCGGTCTTGATCGCAGCCGGCGCGGCCGTCGATACGTATTGCGCCGTATAGGTCAGCGTGGCGGTGTTGTTCGCGACCGTCGCGACTTGGGCATCCGCGATGTTCTGCGGCTGACCGAGCATGATCTTGCCGTTCTTGCCGTTGCCCGCATCCTTGAGCTGGATTTCGATGCCTTCCGCCGGCTTGGTGCCGACGAGTTTCAGGTTGCCGGTCACCGGATTGATGTTGATCGACCGCTGATCGAATTCGACCAGAACCTTCGTGCCGTCGGTACACCCTGCATTGCCGCCGATGTTCAGGTTGAACGTGACGGGATTCGAAGTCTTGCCGATTTCGGTGAACGTGTCCGTGCCGATACGGTCGCCGAGTTGCACTTCCTTGCGGTTGCCGGCGCCCGGCGCTGCGCCGTCGATGTTGCAGGTGACGTCGGAAATGCTGCCGTAGAACGCAAGCTCGCCGTCGAATGCGTGGGAAACCGACGGCACGAGCGCAGCACTTGCGATACCTGCGGCGACGCAACCCCGGAGCAGATTCATCTTCATCGTTGAATTCCTTTAAAAATGGATGTTTTCTCGGAACAGCCCGTTCACGTGCCGGCATTCGATCGTTTCGCCGATTGCCGCAGCACGAACCTGGTCGTCTTATTCCGGAAGAAAGGCTGACCTCATCCGCGAATTTGACGGCCAGCGAAATTCTATTAATCAAAATGATTTATCGATATCGTACTGGTACGAATTATTCCATTCGCTTATCGAAGCATGTGGAATTCGAATGAACGCGGCAATCGCGAGCGGCAGGCAGCCGACGATGCTGGCGCAGCAAGGGCGCACGGCACTTCGACCGATAGTCGATAACGGAACGACGAGGCGAAAGAAGGCCCGGCGAGCGTCCGTTATTGCACGCGCAAAATCCAGGCCAATTGCATTATTTTGTTAACAACAGTTTCAGATCATCTCCCATCCAGTAATTTTCTCATTGGAATTGACATGTATTCAGAAAAATCTCATGTGCACGCCCCTCGCGACTCATTTTAAAAGGGTAACCAATCGAGAATATTGCACACCAGAATCAGCATTTTCCTTTTCCATGCCGATTCGTCATTGCGGGCCGCCGGTCGTTTCGCAATCGCATCGATATACGCGTCGTTACCGACTTGTCCCATGTGCGTCGTTCGGGTCCGGCGCTGCCTTCCCGCCGCCTCGAGCGGCAACGAACGCAGCGCCAAAAAAAACGCCCGCTGCAAGCAGCGGGCGCGAATCCCAGTCAAGGAGGTGTCACACGAACTACGGGTCCAGCATAAAAGGATCGGCCATCGTCGACAACGAAGCGATTGCGATATCGATATCGTCGCCGTGCGGATGAGCTTCCGAGTCGGCGCGCCCCATAAACGAAACGGCGCTCCGCCGTCCGGGAGGAGCGCCGCTGGCTATCCGTGGCGGCGGGCAGCGCCGGCCGTCGGCCGGGCTATGCTCCGCGGCCGATCACGGCTCGTGGCGCAGATACCCTTCCTTGCTCGGATCGCGCATGCGCCACGACACGATCAGGGAGATCGCGCACAGCACGGTCACGTACCAGTAGAAGGTTTCCTCGCTGCCGATCGACTTGAACCACAGCGCGACGTACTCGGCCGAGCCGCCGAAGATCGCGTTCGCGACCGCATACGACAGGCCCACCCCCATCGCGCGCACTTCCGGCGGGAACATCTCGGCCTTGATGAGGCCGCTGATCGACGTGTAGAAGCTGACGATCGCCAGCGCAACCGTGACCAGCACGAACGCGGCCACGGGGCTCGTCACGTCCTTCAGCGCATGCATCAGCGGCACCGTGCCGATCACCGCGAACGAACCGAACAGGATCATCGACGTGCGGCGGCCGATCTTGTCCGACAGCGCGCCGAACACCGGCTGCATCAGCATGTAGACGAGCAGCGCGACGGTCATCACGTTGCTGGCCGTCTTCGCCTGCATGCCGGCCGTGTTCACGAGGTACTTCTGCATGTACGTCGTGAACGTGTAGAAGATCAGCGAGCCGCCGGCCGTGAAGCCGACCACCGTGAAGAACGCCCCCTTGTGCTGCCACACGCCGCGGATCGTGCCGGCGTCCTTCTTGTCGCGCGATGCGCTCGTCGACGTCTCGTCGAGCGACTTTCGCAGGTACAGCGAGATCAGCGCGGCCGCCGCGCCGACCACGAACGGAATGCGCCAGCCCCACGCTTTCAGCTCACCGGCCGACAGCGTCTGCTGCAGGATCACGAGCACCAGCAGCGCGCACAGCTGGCCGCCGATCAGCGTCACGTACTGGAACGACGCAAAGAAGCCGCGACGGCCCTTCAGCGCCACTTCACTCATGTAGGTCGCGCTCGTACCGTACTCGCCGCCCACCGACAGGCCCTGGAACAGGCGCGCGACCAGCAGCAGCGTCGGCGCGAGCGCACCGATCTGCGCATAGGTCGGCAGCACCGCGATCACGAGCGAGCCGCCGCACATCATCAGCACCGAGATCATCATCGCCGTGCGACGGCCGTGACGGTCGGCGATGCGGCCAAACAGCCAGCCGCCGATCGGACGCATCAGGAAGCCGGCCGCGAACACGCCCGCCGTGTTCAGCAACTGGGTCGTCGTGTTGCCGCTCGGGAAGAATGCCGGCGCGAAGTACAGCGCGCAGAACGAGTAGATATAGAAGTCGAACCACTCGACGAGGTTGCCCGATGAGGCGCCGACGATGGCGAACACGCGCCGCCGGGTGTCATGCGCGGACAGCGCAGCTTGGTCGGTCTGGACGTCCATGGGTTGGTCTGTTCCTTTTAGTACTTTCTGGGCGAGACGGCTGGGGCCGCCGCGTGCGGTCGCACGTGGCACCGGTTCCGGCGCACGGCGCTACGGGATTTTAGCGAAATGTAAAGTAACAAGCGCTCCGGGTTCGTCCGGATGTAGAAAATTTTTCTCCCGCCACGCGTTCGTCATATGAAAACGCCAGCCTTCGGGCTGGCGTCCGATGCAAACATTTTCGCTTGGCGACGATCACACGCGCACTTCCGGCGGCACGTAGCGGCACTCGTAGCGCTTGCGTACGGTGCCGGCCTCGTCGACGCTTTCCAGGTACACGTCGAACTGCCAGAGCCGCGCCATGTGCTTGAGCACCTCTTCGCTGTCGTTCGACAGGTGGCGGTTGTCGGTCATGAAGTGACGCAGCGTAAGGCTACGGTCGCCGCGCGTGTTGACGGCCCATACCTGGATGTTCGGCTCGCGATGATGGATGTCGTACTGCCGCGACAACGCCTGCCGCACGTACTGATAGCCGGAATCGTCGTGGATCGCCGATACCTCGAGCGAGTCGCGCATGTCGTCGTCGAGCACCGAGAAGAGCCGCATCTCGCGAATCAGGTTCGGCGACAGGTACTGTGCGATGAAGCTCTCGTCCTTGAAGTTGCGCATCGCATAGTGCATCGCCGGCAGCCACGGCGTGCCCGCGATCTCCGGAAACCACTTGTAGTCCTCCTCCGTCGGCGCTTCGCAGATCCTTCGGATGTCGCTCATCATCGAGAAACCGAGCGCATACGGGTTGATCCCGCTGTAGTACGGCTTCGTGACGGGCGGCTGGTAGACCACGTTGCTGTGCGAATGCAGGAACTCCATCATGAAGCCGTCTTCCAGCTTCCCCTGGTTGTACAGCGTATTGAGCAGCGTGTAGTGCCAGAACGTCGCCCAGCCTTCGTTCATTACCTGCGTCTGCCGCTGCGGATAGAAATACTGGCCGATCTTGCGCACGATGCGGATCACCTCCCGCTCCCACGGTTCGAGTAGCGGCGCATTCTTCTCCGCGAAATACAGCAGGTTCTCCTGCGGCTCGGGCGGATAGCGCTCTTCCTGCTCCTCCGTCAGCTCGGGCTTCTTGCCGGGCAGCGTGCGCCACAGTTCGTTGACCTGCGACTGCAGGTACGCCTCGCGCTCGCGCCGCAGTGCCGCTTCCTTCGACAGCGACGGTTTCTGCGGCCGCTTGTAACGGTCGACGCCGTAGTTCATCAGCGCGTGGCACGAATCGAGCAGTTCCTCGACGCGATCGAGACCGTAGCGCTCCTCGCATTCCGCGACGTAGTTCTTCGCGTACACGAGATAGTCGATGATCGCGTGCGCGTCGGTCCACAGCCGGAACAGGTAGTTGCCCTTGAAGAACGAGTTGTGCCCGTACGCCGCGTGCGCGATGACGAGCGCCTGCATCGTCATCGTGTTTTCTTCCATCAGATACGCGATGCACGGGTTCGAATTGATGACGATTTCGTAGGCCAGGCCCATCTGGCCGCGGCGGTAGCTCTTTTCGGTCGCGAGGAAGTGCTTGCCGAACGACCAGTGGCGATAGTTGACGGGCATCCCGACCGACGCATACGCATCCATCATCTGCTCGGCGCTGATCAGCTCGAGCTGGATCGGGTAGATGTCGAGCTCGTATTGTTCGGCGACCTGCGAGATGTGCGTGTCGTATTCCTCGAGCAATTCGAACGTCCAGTCGGACGGGCACGGCAGTGGCTTGCGTTCGGCAACGTTCATACGCGCTTCCTTTTGCCCGGAACCGGGCAAGTCGGCGGCCGGCGGCGACGGTTCGGCCTGCACGCGTTGCTGCGGTGCGGCAGGGCCGGCCGTGTCGTCGCCGGAAGGGCGCGGCTCGTAGCCGCGCGACTCGTTGTGCAGATGGCGGGTCGTCATGACATTTCCACCTGCTTTTCGAACAATTCGCGAAACACCGGGTAAATGTCCGCAGCCGATTCCACTTTTTTCATCGCGAGATGCGGTTGCGACAGGGCCAGTTGCGCGTATTCCAGCCACAGATTCTGCTCTTCCGGCGCGACCTGGATATACGCGAAGTAACGCGTCTTGGTGAGAATATCCTCTTCCAGGATTTTGCGACACTTCGGCGAATCGTCAGTCCAGTTGTCGCCGTCGGACGCTTGCGCGCCATAGATGTTCCACTCGGTCGGCGAGTAGCGCTCGTTCATCACCTTGCGCATCAGTTCGAGCGCGCTCGACACGACCGTGCCGCCGCTTTCGGTCGAATGGAAGAAGGTATCTTCGTCCACTTCCTCGGCGCGCGTGTGGTGACGGATGAACACCACTTCGATGCGCTCGTAGTTGCGCTTGAGGAACAGGTAAAGCAGGATGAAGAAGCGCTTCGCGAGATCCTTGCGCTGCTCGTCCATCGAGCCCGACACGTCCATCAGGCAGAACATCACGGCCTGGCTCGACGGTTGCGGCTGCTTCACGCGGTTGATGTAGCGCAGGTCGAACGGATCGATGAACGGAATCCGCCAGATGCGCCCTTTCAGGTGGTGGATCTCGGCTTCGAGCGTCGCGATTTCCGCGCGGCGGTCTTCGGTGTCGTTCTTCAGCGCTTCGAGCCGCGCCTCGAGCTCGCGCAGCTCGTTGACGAGCGGCGAGCCGAGCGCGATGCGCCGGCCGAGCGCGCTGCGCAGCGAACGCACGACGTCGATGTTGTTCGGCGTACCTTCCGCCGACCAGCCCGCGCGCACGTTCTTCCAGCTCGGCACCGTCAGCAGGTGCGTCTTCACGAGGCGCGGCAGTTCGAGATCGTCGAAGAAGTACTGCATGAACTCGTCGCGCGACAGCTCGAACACGAAGTCATCCTGCCCTTCTCCTTCGTTGCTCGCCTGACTCCCGCCGCCGCCCGAGCCGCCCTGCGGACGCGGAATCTTGTCGCCGCGCACGTAGTCCTCGTTGCCGGGGTGCACGTATTCGCGACGCCCGCCCGGCGCGTGCCGGAAATTCGGCTCCGCGATGTCCTTGCGCGGGATCGTGATGCTCTGCGTGCTCTGGATATCCTTGATGCTACGGTCGCGCACCGCGTCGGACACGGCACGACGAATGTAGTTCTTGACGCGACGCAGAAAGCGTTCGCGATTGGCGATGCTCTTGTTCTTGCCGGCCAGCCTGCGGTCGATGATTTGATGAAGCACTCCCGGTCTCCCGCTCGAAAGTCGATCTGCCGGGGCACTCGCCGCGCATGCCGTCTGCCGTCATGCGGGCGGCGCCTCTGAAAGCGCCCGGGCGGACTCGCCGTCCGGGCGCGATGCCGCGCGTGTCATGACGACTTGCGCACGCGCAGGTACCAGTCGCAAAGCAGCCTCACCTGCTTCGGCGTATAGCCCTTCGCGACCATCCGGTTCACAAAGTCCTCATGCTTGCGCTGCTCCTCCGCCGAACCCTTGGCGTTGAACGAAATCACCGGCAACAGCTCCTCGGTGTTCGAGAACATCTTCTTCTCGATCACGACGCGCAACTTCTCGTAGCTCGTCCACACGGGGTTCTTGCCGGCGTTCGCCGCCCGTGCGCGCAACACGAAGTTCACGATTTCGTTGCGGAAATCCTTCGGATTGCTGATCCCGGCCGGCTTCTCGATCTTCTCCAGCTCCGCGTTCAGCGCGGCGCGGTCGAAGCTCTCGCCCGTGTCGTGGTCGCGGAATTCCTGGTCCTGGATCCAGAAGTCCGCGTACGTGACGTAGCGATCGAAGATGTTCTGGCCGTATTCCGAATACGATTCGAGATACGCCGTCTGGATCTCCTTGCCGATGAACTCCGCGTAGCGCGACGCGAGCACGTCCTTCACGAAGGACAGGTACTTCTGCTCGGTTTCCGGCGGGAACTGCTCGCGTTCGATCTGCTGTTCGAGCACGTACATCAGGTGCACTGGGTTCGCCGCGACCTCGCTCGTATCGAAGTTGAACACGCGCGACAGGATCTTGAACGCGAAGCGCGTCGATACGCCGGTCATCCCTTCGTCGACGCCCGCGTAGTCGCGATACTCCTGGTACGACTTCGCCTTCGGATCGGTATCCTTCAGGTTTTCGCCGTCGTACACCTGCATCTTCGAGAACAGGCTCGAATTCTCCGGCTCGTGCAGGCGCGACAGCACCGAGAACTGCGACATCATCTTCAGCGTGCCCGGCGCGCACACGGCCTCGGCCAGCGACGAGTTGCGGATCAGCTTCTCGTAGATCTTGATCTCTTCCGACACGCGCAGGCAGTACGGCACCTTCACGACGAAGATCCGGTCGAGCAGCGCCTCGTTGTTGCGGTTGTTGCGGAAGGCCTTCCACTCCGATTCGTTCGAGTGCGCAAGAATCACGCCGTCGAACGGAATCGCGCCGAAGCCTTCGGTGCCCTTGAAGTTGCCTTCCTGCGTGGCGGTCAGCAGCGGGTGCAGCACCTTGATCGGCGCCTTGAACATTTCGACGAATTCGAGCAGGCCCTGGTTCGCGAGGCACAGGCCGCCCGAGTAGCTATAGGCGTCGGCATCGTCCTGCGCGTACTGTTCGAGCTTGCGGATATCGACCTTGCCGACCAGCGACGAGATGTCCTGATTGTTCTCGTCGCCCGGCTCCGTCTTCGCGATGCCGACCTGCCGCAGGATCGACGGATAGCGTCGCACCACGCGGAACTGGCGGATGTCGCCGTTGTATTCGTGCAGGCGCTTGACGGCCCACGGGCTCAGGATGCTTTTCAGGTAGCGGCGCGGAATGCCGTACTGTTCCTCGAGGATCGGACCATCCTCGTCGTAGTCGAACAGCCCGAGCGGCGATTCGTTGACGGGCGAGCCCTTCAGCGCATAGAACGGCACGCGCTCCATCAGTTGCTTCAGACGCTCGGCGATCGACGACTTGCCGCCGCCCACCGGGCCCAGCAGATAGAGGATCTGCTTCTTCTCTTCAAGACCTTGCGCAGCGTGGCGGAAATACGCGACCACCTGCTCGATCACCTCCTCCATTCCGTAGAACTCACGGAATGCCGGATACACCTTGATGACCTTGTTCGCGAAGATCCGCGACAGGCGCGGGTCGTTGCGGGTATCGATCTGTTCAGGTTCCCCGATTGCTTCCAGCATGCGTTCACCCGCCGTCGCATACGCGGATGGATCGTTCTTGCAGAGCGCGAGATACTCCTCCAGCGAGAGCTCTTCCTCTCGCGTTTTTTCGAAGCGGTTCGCGAAGCTGCTGTAAATATCCATGCTACCTCCCTCGCCTGAGTCTGAAGACGTGCCTGCCTTCTATGACTGCGCAGAAGCAAGCGCGTTCGAATTCATCCTAAACCCTTTCTTATTTTTTTTCACGAACTCTTCGTATGAAGTTCGTCATTCTCGACAACACCGCTTGGACAACGCATTTCGTCGTTTTACAATCGACCTCCCGAGCCGCAGAAACTGCATCCGCCGCGTCTCGTCGAACATCGAAACGGCTCGTGCGTTGGACACCCCCGACGTCGCCACCTCTCCCCTTCATCCCTATACGTTCGAGCGGCCGCGCGCGATGACACGCCGCCCGCACCGTTACAAATTTTTTTCGCAGTCCCGTACGGACATACCCGTACGACGAACGCGGGAACACGACGCGCACGCAGCGCCTCCGCGCGAATCCGTCGGTGCGTCACGCACGATGCGCGACGCACGTGCCTGAGCCCGATCGATCGTCCGCGCTGTCACATTCGGCCTGTCGCAGAAACGACGACGCCCGCGGATCGCGGGCGTCGTTCGTCACCAAATGGGGATAGATACGCGGCGCACGCGGATCAGAACGTCTCCCAGTCGTCACCGCCGGCGCTCGCGACGGCCGGCGCGGGCACCGGCGCAGCCGATACGGCGGCAGGCTTGCGCGCCGGCATCGCGGCGGTCGCGCGTTTCGGCGCGGCATCGCGTTCGACGCGCGCAGCGGCCTGTACCGGCGCCGCCGCCGGCGCGGACGATGCGCGCGGCGCATGCCGCGCCACCGCAACGACGGTGTCCGCGCGCGCCGTTTCGTCGTCGAGCTGGAATACCGCCGCCGTTTCGCGCAGGCGCATCGCCTGTTCGTCGAGCGACTGCGCGGCGGCCGCGGCCTCCTCGACGAGCGCCGCATTCTGCTGCGTGACCTCGTCCATCTGCGCGACCGCGCGCGCCACCTGGTCGATCCCGCCGCTCTGTTCCTCGGACGCCGCCGCGATCTCGCCCATGATGTCCGTCACACGCTGGACCGCGCCGATCACGTCGTTCATCGTGCGCCCGGCTTCGTCGACCAGCGTCGAGCCGGTCCGGATACGCTCCACCGACGCGTCGATCAGCGTCTTGATTTCCTTCGCCGCGCTCGACGAACGCTGCGCGAGGCTGCGCACTTCGCCGGCGACGACCGCGAAGCCGCGGCCTTCCTCGCCTGCCCGCGCGGCTTCGACGGCCGCATTCAGCGCAAGTATGTTGGTCTGGAACGCGATTCCCTCGATGATCGCGATGATGTCCGCGATTTTCGCCGAGCTGTCGTTGATTTCGCCCATCGTGCCGACCACCTGGCCCACCACCGTATTACCCTTGTTTGCAATGTCGGACGCATTCGCGGCCAGCGCGCTTGCCTGGCGCGCATTGTCCGCATTCTGCTTCACGGTGCCGGTCAGTTGCTCCATGCTCGACGCGGTTTCCTGCAGCGCAGCGGCCTGTTCCTCGGTACGCGACGACAGGTCGATGTTACCGGCCGCGATCTGGCGGGCCGCGGTCGCGATCGATTCGCTGCCGCCGCGCACGGTGCGCACCGTGTCGACGAGCCCGCGCTGCATCCTCGCGAGGCCTTCCAGCAACTGCCCCATCTCGTCGCGCCGATCGACGACGATCGGCCGGCGCAGGTCGCCCGCGGCGATCGCGTCGAAATGCGACAGCACATCGGCAATCGGGCGGCCGATCGCGCGGCTCAGCGTCAGCCACGACAGCGCCGCGGCCCCGATGCCGGCCAGCAGCACGACGATCGACAGCACGCGCATCGTCTCGAACACCGATTCCGCCCGATCGAAGCGCGCCTGCGCATTGGTGAACTGAAAGTTGCGCAGCGCTTCGCCGGCCACGGCCAGTTCGTTATAGCGCGCCTGAAGCTGCTTCGCGCCGTCGCCGATCCGGTCGTGATCGCCCGTGCCGATCGCGCTCGCGAACGCGTCGCAGGTATCCTGCAGCACCTTGCGCCGGGCGACGACGTCCTGGGCGAGGCGATCCTCATCGGCGCCGCGCGGCAGCGCGAGGTACTTCTGCCACCATGCGTCGGATTGCGTGCGCATCGCGCGGCTGCGCTCGATGGCAGCCGTGGAATCGGGCGTGCCGACCAGCAGCGCCGCCCGGTCGAGTGCGAGGCGCTCGCGCGCGGCGAACATTTCCGCGACCGACACGTCGACCGCGCTCGGCATCTGGTTCGTGAAAATCTCGCGCGTCGAATCGTTCGAACGCGTCATTCCGTACAGACCGAGCACGCCGGTGATACCCAGCAGTACCGCCAGAAACGCCATCGTCAAACCGATGCGCGCACGAATCGTCAGGTTCCTGAACACCATCATCCATCCTGTATTGCGTCGTCATGAACGGGCCTCGCCCGTTGGCTCGAAGCATTGCTTCACTCGGTGCATTTACGACCGTGTGGCGCATAACTTGATGGCTTTGGCGTCATTATTTCGAATTATTCGTCTGTTTATTACAAATGACTGAATAATTGACGCAATTCGGGTCGGAATGGCGAACAGGAGAAGGCGCACCGGTACGCGGCCCGTCCGTCTCGTGCGACGGACGGGCCGCGTAGCGGAACCGGAAAGCGGTGATCCGGCCCTAGTCGGCCAGTTCGATGCGGCTCGGAATCGACGGCTGTGCGCCTGCGCGCGTGACCGACAGCGCCGCCGCGCGTTGCGCGAAGCGGATGGCCGTGTCGACGTCCGCGCCGGCCGCGAGCCGTGCGGAAAAGCCGCCGATGAAGGTGTCGCCGGCCGCCGTCGTGTCCACCGCCTGCACCGCCGGCGCCGGATAGTGTCGCGCAGCGCCGTCGGCCGTCAACGCGAGCACGCCGCGCGCACCGAGCGTGACCAGCACGTTGCGCGCGCCGCCGGCCTGGAGCGAGCGCGCGGCGGCTTCGGCCTCCGCCGGGTCGCGCACCGGCAGCCCGGTGAGCGCGGCCGCCTCGACCTCGTTCGGGATCAGGTAATCGACGAGCGGCAGCCAGCCGTCCGGCAGCGGCGCGACGGCCGGGGCCGGATTGAGCACCACCGTGCGGCCGAGCCGGCGCCCGGCCGACAAGGCAGCGAACACCGCGTCCGGCGGCGTCTCGAGCTGGCAGATCAGCACGTCGGCCGCCGCGAGCGCGGCCTCGTGCCGGGCAATCGTGTCGGTCGTGACCTCGCCGTTGCCGCCGGCGACGATCACGATCGCGTTCTGGCTCGCATCGTCGACGACGATCAGTGCGACGCCGGTCGACGCCGACGCGCTCGTCGCGAGCCCCGTGCAGTCGATTCCCTCGACCTCGAGGCCCGCTCGCAGTGCCGCGCCGTGCGCATCCGCGCCGACGCAGCCGATCATCGCGACGTGCGCGCCAAGCCGGGCGGCGGCGACGGCCTGGTTGCCGCCCTTGCCGCCCGCTGCCTGCGCGAACGCGTGCCCGGCCAGCGTTTCGCCCGGCAGAGGCAACCGCGGCGCCCGCACGACGAGATCCATGTTGAGGCTGCCGACCACCGTCACGCGGCCGGCGCCCGTGGCGGTCGCCGTCATGCGCGAGCGCCCGGCGCGGCCGGCTCGCGATAGACCGCCGTCGATTCGCGCAGCACGAGGCGCGGCGACACGACGCGGCGGCGGCTCGGCACGGCGCTCGAACCGCCGCCGATCCGTTCGATCAGCGTCTGCGCGGCCATTTCGCCGAGCGCGCGCACCGACTGGCCGACCGTCGACAGCGCCGGATACGTGTAGCGGGAAAATTCGATGTCGTCGAACCCGATGATCGAGCAGTCGTCGGGCACGCGCATCCCGCGCTCGGCCGCCGCGCGCAGCGCGCCGACCCCCATCAGGTCGTTGCCCGCGAAGATCGCGCTCGGCCGCACCGATTCGAACAGCCGCGACGCCGCGTGATAGCCGCCCAGGCACGAGAAATCGCTTTCGGCGATCGCGCCCGGCACGATGTCGACCCCGCGCTCGGCCATCGCGCGGATGAAGCCGTGCACGCGCATCGCGCTGACGGCGGTGTCGGTCGGCCCGGTGATGCAGCCGATCTTAGCGTGCCCGAGTTCGAGCAGATGGCGCGTGGCCAGATACGCGCCGCGCTCGTGGTCGATCTGTACGAGATCGGCCGCGAGCCCCTCGATGTTGCGATCGACGACGACGAGCGGCGCGTGGATATCGGCAAGCGTCTGCGCGAGCACCGCGTCCTCGCCCGCCGACGCGACGATCAGACCGTCGATGCGCTTTTCCTGCAGCACGCGCAGGTAATTGCGCTGCTTCACGGGATCGTCGTCCGAATTGCAGAAGAACACGCAATAGCCGTTGGCTGCGCACTGATCCTCGATGCCGCGCGCAAGCTCCGCGAAGTATGGATTCGTGCTGTTCGGCACGACGAGGCCGATGGTCGCCGTCGCCCGCGCCTTCAGCGAGCGCGCCACGGCCGACGGCACGTAATTCAGCTCGCGGATCGCGCCCTCGACCTTCGCACGCACATCCGCGGACACCGGCCGCGAATTGTTCACCACGTGCGAGACGGTCGTAAACGACACGCCCGCCATGGCCGCCACATCCTTGATCGTCGCCATTTCCCGTTTCTCTCTGGTCTGTTCTGTGTGTCTTCTTACCGCACGCGCGTACGCCGGCTGCGATACGTATCGAGCACGACCGCCACCACGATCACCGCACCCGTGATGATCCGTTTCGTCGGCTCGTTCGCACCGATCTGCGCCAGCCCCGCGGCCAGCACGGAGATGATCAACACGCCGAAGAACGTGCTGATCACCGAGCCGCGCCCGCCCATCAGGCTCGTGCCGCCGATCACGACGGCGGCGATGACCTGCAGTTCGAGGCCCGCGCCCGCGTTCGGATCGGCCGCCTCGAGCCGCGAAATCTGGAACAGCGACGCGAGCCCCGCGAGCGCGCCCATCAGTGCGAATACGAGAATTTTATACGGCCGCGGGTTAACCCCTGCAAGTCGCACCGCTTCCTCGTTCGTGCCGATCCCGATCAGATAGCGCCCGAACACCGTGCGCGTGAGCACGAACTGGGCCGCGATCATCACCGCGACCGCGATCAGGAACGCCGGCGAGATGCCCAGCGCGATCGGGTTCGACAGGAAATCGAACGCGTCGCCGATATACGCGGTGCGCGAATTCGTCAGCTGGTACGCGAGGCCGCGAGCGGCCTCCAGCACGCCGAGCGACACGATGAACGACGGAATCCGCCAGCCGACCGTGACGGCGCCGGTCAGCGTGCCCGTCGCGGTTGCGACCGCGATCCCGATCAGCGCGGCCGGCAGCGGCCCCCACTGCCATTTCAGCGCGGCGACGCTGACCATCGACGCGGCGAGCGCGAGCACCGAGCCGACCGACAGGTCGATCCCGGCGATGATCAGCACGAAGGTCATCCCGACCGACATCACGACGAGATCGGGAATCTGGTTCGCGATCGTGCTGAACGTGTCGTAGGTCAGGAAGTGCGCGCTCAGCACCGAAAACAGCGCGATCATCGCGGCCAGCGCGCCGGCGAGCCCGAGATAGTTCGACAGGCCGAGCCGCGTGCCGGACAGCGTGCGCGCGCGGCGCCCCGTCACGTCCTGCTGCGCGCCTGCGTCGGTCGGGGATACGGGAGGCTGGGTCATTGCTGTGGTCCTGTCGTCGAAGTGCCCGGAGCGGCGCCGCGCGCCTGCCCCGCATCCGGATGCGGCATGGCGGCCGCCGGCGTCTCGCGGCCGAAGCCGGCGAACGCCGCGGCCAGCAGCGCATCCTGGGTCCAGTTGCCGCGCTCGAACACGGCCGTCATGCGGCCGGCCGACATCACGCCGATCCGGTCGCAGATCAGCATCAGCTCGCGCAGGTCGCTCGATACGACCACGAGCGCGCGGCCTTCGCGCGCGAGCGCGCCCATCAAAGTGTAGATCTCGAATTTGGCGCCGACGTCGATCCCGCGCGTCGGCTCGTCGAACAGCAGCACGCCCATGTCGCGCGCGAGCCAGCGGCCGATCACGACCTTCTGCTGGTTGCCGCCCGACAGTTCGCCGACCGGCTGCGTCGCCCCGTGCGTGCGGATTCGCAGCGCGTCGATCTGCTGCTCGGCGAGCGCGGTCTCGCGCGCCGAATCGACGATGCCGCCGCGCGCGAGCCGGTCGAGTTGGCCGAGCGACACGTTCGCTGTAATCGACTGCGACAGCAGCAGCCCTTCGCCCTTGCGATCCTCGGTGATCAGCGCGATGCCCTGCTGCACCGCATCGACCGGCGACGCGATCCGCGCCGGCTTCAGCGGCTGGCCCACCGCGATCGTCCCGGCATCCGGCGTGTCGGCACCGTAGATCAGCCGCAGCAGCTCGGTGCGACCCGCGCCGATCAACCCCGAGATGCCGAAGATTTCGCCCGCGCGTACCTCGAGCGACACGTCGCGCACGGCCGTCCCGCGCGTGAGGCCCGACACCGCGAGCCGCGGCGCACCGAAACGACGTTCGCCGAGATCGATATGTTCGCCGATCTCGCGCCCGACCATCAGCGTGACGAGCCCGTCGGACGTGGTCGCCGCCATGTCGCCCGCATGCACGAGCCGGCCGTCGCGCAGCACCGCGACGCGCTCGGCGACGCGCGCGAGTTCCTCGAGCCGGTGCGAGATGTAGACGATCGCGACGCCGCGCGCCTTCAGCCGGTCGATCTGCTCGAACAGCAGCTCGACTTCGCGCGCGGTCAGCATCGCGGTCGGCTCGTCGAGAATCAGCACGCGGCAGTCGCCGATCAGGTTGCGCGCGATCTCGACCATCTGCTGGTGGCCGATGCCGAGCGCGCCGACCGGCGTATCCGGATCGACCGCGTCGAGCCCGACCTGCGCCATCGCCGCGCGCGCGTCGTCGCGCAGCCGCGCGCGATCGATGATCCCGAAGCGCCGCGGCAGGCGGTTCAGGAACAGGTTTTCGGCGACGCTCAGCGTCGGCAGCAGGTTCAGCTCCTGCATCACCATGCGCACGCCGAGCGCCTCGGCCTGCGTGCGGCTCGCCGGCGCATAGGCCTGGCCGCCGAGCTGCATCGTGCCGGCGGTCGGGTCGACGAGGCCGCCGATGATCTTCGACAGCGTGCTCTTGCCGGCACCGTTCTCGCCCGTCAGCGCGAGCGCCTGGCCCGCGTCGAGCGTCAGCGTGACGTCGGCGAGCACGGGTTCGGCATAGGTCTTGCCGATGCCGGATACGGACAGCACGGGGTGGGCTGAACGGGAGGGTTGGAAGGTCGGTTCCATCGCGATCCTGGTTGCGGCCGCGCGCACGGGGCGCGCGGATATGACGCTCACAAGTGCATGTGCATGCAGTGGCCGTGATCGCGCTCACACCGGATAACGGCCGCCGCGCCGGATTCTTGAGGGCGGCGGCCGGACCGGTGCGGCGTTACTTCGTCACGAGATCCACCGGCGTCTCGACCACGCCGGACATGTCGGCCTGCTTGCGATGCTCGGCGATCGCCTTGAGCGCCGTGTCGATGCCGAATACGGCCTGCTTCGCCGCGTACTGGTCGGCGGTCGCGAGCACGCGGCCGTCCTTCAGCATCGGCTTGATCGCGTTGATGTTGTCGTAGCCGACCACGAGCACCTTGCCCTGCTTGCCGGCCGCGCGCACGGCCGACACGGCGCCGATCGCCATGTTGTCGTTGCCGCACAGCAGCGCCTTCAGGTTCGGATATTCGTTGAGCATCGCGGCGGCCACCGCATTGCCCTTGTCGATCTCCCATTCGCCCGACTGCACCGACACGACCTTCATCCCGCCCGCCTTCATCGCGTCCTGGAAGCCGGCCGTGCGCTGCTGGGCGTTGGTGGTCGTCGACACGCCTTCGACGATGCCGACCTGGTCGCCCGCCTTCAGCCGCTTCGCGAGGTAATCGCCGACCTTGCGCGCGCCCTTGCGGTTGTCCGGGCCGACGAACGGCACGTTTAGGTTCTTCGACTTCAGCACGTCGGGATCGAGCCGGTTGTCGATGTTCACGACGACGATGCCTGCGTCGACGGCCTTCTTCACGACCGGTACGAGCGCCTTCGAATCGGCCGGCGCGAGCACGATCGCATCGACCTTCGAGACGATCATCTGCTCGACGATGCGGATCTGGTTCGCGGTGTCGGTCTCGTCCTTGATGCCGTTGGTGACCAGGTCGAACTGGTTCGCGTTGTGTTTCTGGTATTCCTTCGCGCCCGTTTCCATGGTCAGGAAGAACTCGTTGGCAAGCGACTTCATCACGAGTGCGACCTTCGGCTTGGCCGCGGATTGCGCGTGGACAGCCGGTGCGGCGGCCACCGCGACGGCGGCGAGCGCGGCGGTCAGGAAGCGACGGCGAAAGCGGACATTCATACACATCTCCTGGCGACTGGCCCGAAGGGCCGGATTGTTATTCGGTTGTTGTTTTAATGTGAGCAAACGTTTGCGCCACACTACCCGGGCAATGGCCATCGATGCTGCTGTCGGTACCACGGAATGGAAGCAAGGCAGACGGCCGACTGCCTGGCGCGCGCTGTCGTCGACGCGCCACCGCCGGCGGGACGCCGGCGGAGTGAAGGCTATGCTGTACCGATTCGCTTCGGCGCGCAACCTGTCTGATCAATATTTAAGGGTTTATTCGGAGCGCGCGAGCGCGCTTCACGACGCGCAAATGCGACAGTCGCGATGCCGAAGGCGGCTCGCCGACGCGCGTCGCCGGCGGCGGGCCGATGATGAAGCGGTTCGGCGCGAACGACACGATCGGCACGCGGACGCCGGCATCCACCGCCCGATATGTGGTCGACTGTGACCGAACCGGCGATTCGTATCGCGCTGCTTCGTGAATGAGGATGGTTGCCGATCGTGCGTTCCGCACCGGGATTCGGCGTTGCCGATCGTTCTTGTTTTTCCGTGGGCACGGGAACGCGTGCCGGTCGTCCTGACGCGACGCACCTGATCGGATGCCTCGGCCGATGATTCGGACGCGCCGGCGGCAATCCCCGCCGCCGCCCGGTGCGGTGTACGGCAGGCTATGCGCGGCGCGTGTCGCGCACCGTCCGCGGCATCTGCCCGGACGGCGTGCGACATGCGCCATCAAACGGCTTCGCGCAACAGCCCCGCGATTTCCGCTTCGTTCAGATGCGGCGCGAACATTTCGATCAGCCGGTACGCATACGCGCGCAGGAATGCGCCCTTGCGCAGGCCGACCCGCGTCGTGCTCGCCTCGAACAGGTGCTGCGTGTCGAGCGCGACGAGCCCCGTGTCGCGCTGCGGATCGTAGGCCATCGCCGCGACGACGCCGATCCCCATTCCGAGCTCGACGTAGGTCTTGATCACGTCCGCGTCGATCGCGGTCAGCACGACGTCGGGCACGGCGCCCGCCTGCGCGAACGCCTGGTCGATGTGCGAGCGGCCCGTGAAGTCCTGGTCGTACGTGATGATCGGGTACTCGGCAATCTCCTCGAGCGTCAGGTTCTCGCGGCCGACGAGCGGATGGCCCTTCGGCACGACGACCGTGTGGTGCCACGAATAGCACGGGAACGTGACGATGTCCGGATAGCGGTCGAGCGCCTCGGTCGAGATACCGAGATCGGCCTCGCCGTTCAGGATCATCTGCGCGATCTGCTGCGGGCTGCCCTGGCGCAGCGCGAGATGCACCTTCGGGAACACGTCGGTGAATTGCCGGATCACCTTCGGCAGCGCGTAGCGCGCCTGCGTGTGCGTCGTCGCGACGACGAGGTGGCCGCTGTCCTGATCGGCGAACTGGCGCGCGACGCGGCGCAGGTTCTCGGCGTCCAGCAGCATCCGCTCGATCAGCTGGTGCACCGCCTTGCCCGGCTCCGTGAGCCCCGTCAGCCGCTTGCCGCGCCGAATGAAGATGTCGACGCCCAGCTCATCTTCCAGATCCTTGATCTGTTTCGACACGCCCGACTGCGACGTGTACAGCACGTTCGCGACTTCCGTCAGGTTCATGTTCTGGCGCACCGCTTCGCGCACGAACCGCAATTGCTGAAAATTCATGGATATGCCTCTTAGGCTGTCGTTGTTTGATTGTCGAATCGGAGCGAATCCCGCCCTCTGCCCTGCATTGTCTCGTCAACGTGCGGGAAACACCCGCACGGCGCGCGGCACGGCCGTCGCGCCGTCGCCGACCTGCAGCGAAAGCGCCCGCCATGCGTCGCGGTCGAGTTCCGCCTCGAGCGCGCCGCCCGCGCGCGCCTCGAGCTCCACGCGCACCGAACCGCCGAGCGGAATCACGCGCCGCACGTCCACCGCGATGCCGTCGCGGTGGCCTTCGCCCGCCGGCCACAGCTGCAGATCGTGCGGCCGCACGTAAGCGTTCGCGGGGCCCGCGAAGTCGGCGTCGACCTCGATCGGCGCAGCCGCACCCTCGGCGACGAAGCCACGCCCGGCAACCGTGCCCGGCAGCCGGTTCGCCGCGCCGAGGAACTCGTACACGAACGCGCTTTGCGGATGATCGTAGACGTCCTGCGGGCTGCCGACCTGCTCGACGTGGCCGCGGTTCAGCACGACGATGCGATCGGCCACTTCGAGCGCCTCTTCCTGGTCGTGCGTGACGAAGATCGTCGAGATGTGCAGGTCGTCGTGCAGGCGACGCAGCCAGCCGCGCAGTTCCTTGCGGACCTTCGCGTCGAGCGCGCCGAACGGCTCGTCGAGCAGCAGCACCTTCGGCTCGACCGCGAGCGCGCGGGCGAGCGCGATGCGCTGGCGCTGGCCGCCCGACAGCTCGGACGGGTAACGCTGCGCGAGCCAGTCGAGCTGCACGAGCTTGAGCAGCTCATGCACCTTGTCGCGAATCGCGGCTTCCGACGGCCGCTCGCGGCGCGGTTTCACGCGCAGCCCGAACGCGACGTTCTCGAACACCGTCATGTGGCGGAACAGCGCGTAGTGCTGGAACACGAAGCCGACCTGGCGGTCGCGTGCGCCGACCGACGCCACGTCGAGCCCCTGCAGCACGACCTGGCCGGCGTCCGCGTGCTCGAGGCCCGCGATCACGCGCAGCAGCGTGGTCTTGCCGCAGCCGGACGGCCCGAGCAGCGCGACCAGTTCGCCGGGCGGAAAGTCGAGCGACACGTTGTCGAGCGCCGTGAAATCGCCGAAGCGCTTCTGAAGGTTACGGACGGTGATACCCATTCTGGTTGCCTCTTTACGATTTCGACGAAACGGCGCCGACAGGGCCGGCATGTGCGGGAACGGCGTCGTGCGCGTCGGCCAGTTCGGCCGCGAGATGACGCTCGGCGATCAGCTTGAGCGCGAGCGTGACGAGCGCGAGCAGCGCCAGCACCGACGCCACCGCGAACGCCGCCGCGAAGTTGTATTCGTTGTACAGGATCTCCACGTGCAGCGGCATCGTGTCGGTCACGCCGCGGATGTGGCCGGACACGACCGACACCGCGCCGAACTCGCCCATCGCGCGTGCATTGCACAGGATCACGCCGTACAGCAGACCCCATCTCACGTTCGGCAGCGTCACGCGGCGGAAGATCTGCCAACCCGACGCGCCGAGCACGCGCGCGGCCTCTTCCTCGTCGGTGCCTTGCGCCTGCATCAGCGGAATCAGCTCGCGCGCGACGAACGGGAACGTGACGAAGATCGTCGCGAGCACGATGCCCGGCACCGCGAAGATGATCTGGACGTCGTGATCCTGCAGCCACGGCCCGAGCCAGCCCTGCGCGCCGAACAGCAGCACGTACACGAGGCCCGAGATCACCGGCGACACCGAGAACGGCAGGTCGATCAGCGTCGTCAGCAGCGCCTTGCCGCGGAATTCGAACTTCGCGATCGCCCACGATGCGCACACGCCGAACACGAGGTTCAGCGGCACCGCGATCGCGGCGACGGTCAGCGTCAGCTTGATCGCCGACCACGCATCGGGATCGGCCAGCGATTCGAGATAGAAGCCGACGCCCTTGCGCAGCGCCTCGACGAACACCGCGGCGAGCGGGACGACGAGGAAGAACGCGAGGAACGCCAGCGCGATGCCCGTGAGCAGCCAGCGCACGACGCGCGATTCGCTGACGGGGTCGAGCCGCTTCGCGGCGCGCGCGGTGGGCGACGGGGTTTTCAGCACGACGGTGGCCTCCTGGCTCATTGCAGGCCTCCTGCGGCGACGGCGCTGACGGCGGCGGGCGCCGGACCGCTCGCGCCCTTGCTCGTCCTGCGCTGCAGATACCACTGCAGCGTGTTGATCAGCAGCAGCATCAGGAACGACACGACCAGCATCACGACCGCCAGCGCAGTCGCGCCCGCGTAGTCGTACTGCTCGAGCTTCGTGATGATCAGCAGCGACGTGATCTCGGATTTCATCGGCACGTTGCCGGCGATGAAGATCACCGATCCGTATTCGCCGAGCGCGCGCGCGAACGCGAGCGCGAAACCGGTGAGCAGCGCCGGCAGCACGGCCGGCAGCACGACGCGCCGGAACGTCAGCCAGCGCGACGCGCCGAGGCATGCGGCGGCTTCTTCCTGCTCGCGCTCGAAATCCTCGAGCACCGGCTGCACGGTGCGCACGACGAACGGCAGCCCGATGAAGGTCAGCGCGACCAGCACGCCGGCCGGCGTGAACGCGATCTTGATGCCGAGCGGCGCCAGATACTGGCCGACCCAGCCGTTGGTCGCGTAGACGGCCGCGAGCGAGATGCCGGCTACCGACGTCGGCAGCGCGAACGGCAGGTCGACGATCGCATCGACGAGGCGCTTGAAGGGGAACGTGTAGCGCACCAGCACCCACGCGACGAGGAAGCCGAACACGGCATTGATCAGCGCACCGCCGAACGCGGCCGAGAACGTCAGCCGGTACGACGCGAGCACGCGCGGCGACGTGACGGCGGTGACGAACTGCTCCCACGACAGCGTCGCGGTCTTCAGGAACGTGGCGGCGAGCGGAATCAGCACCACGAGGCTCAAATAGGCCACCGTGATGCCGAGTGTCACGCCGAAACCGGGCAGCGCGCTCGGCTTGCGAAAGGTGTACGTCGTCATCGGATGCTCTTGCTGGGTCGATGCTGCTCATGGGCCCGACGCAAACGCCGGCGCAGTGAATCGCGCCGGCGGCCCGTCGGGGATGCGGCGCGCTGTCGTGGCGCGCCGCTTGTCGTTATGGCGTTACTGCGGCTTGTAGATCGAATCGAACACGCCGCCGTCCGCGAAATGCGTCTTCTGCGCATTCGTCCAGCCGCCGAACGTGTCGTCGACCGTGTACAGCTTCAGCTTCGGGAACTGCCTGGTCAGCTCCGCCGGCACGTTCTTCGAACGCGGCCGGTAATAGTTGCGCGCCGCGATTTCCTGGCCCTGCGGGCTATACAGGAAATTCAGGTAGGCCTCGGCCAGCTTGCGCGTGCCCTTCTTGTCGACCACCTTGTCGACCACCGCGACGGGCGGCTCGGCCAGGATGCTCACCGACGGCACGACGATCTCGAATTTGTCGGTACCGAATTCCTTGACCGACAGGAACGCCTCGTTTTCCCACGCGATCAGCACGTCGCCGATCCCGCGCTGCACGAAGCTCGTCGTCGCGCCCCGCGCGCCCGAATCGAGCACGCCGGCGTTCTTGTAGAGCTTCGTGACGAATTCCTTCGCCGTCTGCTCGTTGCCGCCCGGCTTGTGCAGCGCGTATGCCCACGCGGCCAGGTAGTTCCAGCGCGCGCCGCCCGAGGTCTTCGGATTCGGCGTGACGATCGAGATGCCCGGCTTGGTCAGGTCGTCCCAGTCCTTGATCCCCTTCGGATTGCCCTTGCGCACGAGGAACACGATCGTGGACGTATACGGCGACGCGTTGTCGGGCAGGCGCTTCTGCCAATCCTTGTTCACCAGCCCCTTGTTCGCGAGCGCGTCGATGTCGTACGCCAGCGCCAGCGTGACGACGTCGGCCTGCAGGCCGTCGAGCACCGAGCGCGCCTG
Source organism: Burkholderia sp. MSMB1459WGS (assembly GCF_001534535.1). Lineage (NCBI taxonomy): Bacteria > Pseudomonadati > Pseudomonadota > Betaproteobacteria > Burkholderiales > Burkholderiaceae > Burkholderia > Burkholderia sp. MSMB1459WGS. Next base: position 2,938 of record NZ_LPMU01000002.1, on the reverse strand, counting down.
CGCGCCCGATCCGCCGTGCGACTGCTTGAAGTTGACGGTTTCGCCCGTCTTCGCCTTCCACTCCTTGCCGAACGCCTGGTTGAAATCCTGATACAGCTCGCGCGTCGGGTCGTACGACACGTTCAGGAAAGTCGTATCGGCCTGCGCATGCGTCGCGACGCCCAGCGCCGCCGCCGCGCCGAGCGCGAGTGTTGTGATCAGGCGGCCCACCCCGCCCACCAGCCCCGTATTGCGCTTCGCCATCCTTGGTTCTCCAGTGTTGTCGGTATTGCGATGTCGGGCCAGTCTAGCGAACGGGTTACATGATTAAAAATAATCGTTCCTCATTTTTTAATACTCAAAAGTGCTAACGCATACGGGACGGACGGTTGCGGCGGACAAACCGGCGTCCGGGCGTCGCGACATCGCGCCGGAACCGGCGCGATCGCGTCGAACCTCAAGTAACACTTGAAATTCACCAAGTACTGTATAAAAATACAGCTCACTGTCTATCCATACAGTTGAGCCATGACCAAACTCACCGCCCGTCAGCAGCAAGTGTTCGACTTGATCCGTCGCGCGATCGAGCGCTCCGGATTCCCGCCCACCCGCGCCGAGATCGCGGCCGAACTGGGCTTCAGCTCGCCGAATGCGGCCGAGGAGCACCTGCGCGCGCTGGCACGCAAGGGCGTGATCGAGCTGGCCGCCGGCGCATCGCGCGGCATCCGGCTGCTCGGCATCGACGACACCCCACACCAGTTCACGCTGCCGCACGCCGGCCTGATGCAACTGTCGCTGCCGCTCGTCGGCCGCGTCGCGGCCGGTAGCCCGATCCTTGCGCAGGAGCACATCTCGCAGCATTACGCATGCGATCCCGCGCTGTTCACCAGCAAGCCCGACTACCTGCTGAAGGTGCGCGGCCTGTCGATGCGCGACGCCGGCATTCTCGATGGCGACCTCCTCGCCGTGCAGAAGCGCACGGAAGCGAAGGACGGCCAGATCATCGTCGCGCGTCTTGGCGACGACGTCACGGTCAAGCGCCTGATGCGCCGGCCCGGCGGCCTCGAGCTGATCGCGGAGAACCCGGATTACGAAAACATCTTCGTCAAGGCCGGCAGCGCGGATTTCGCGCTGGAAGGCATCGCCGTCGGGCTGATCCGCTCGGGCGAACTCTGACATTCCATCTCGCCAGGAGAACATCATGGAACGCCTTGCCCGCCTGCTGCCTTTCCGTCAATTCGGTCGCCTGCGTCATCTGCGCGGCCGCACGCCATGCGCACCGCTGTCCGCGGCGGCGCCAGTGCAAGAAGAAGTCGCAGTCGAACGGCAGGCGTCCCTGCTGCCGTCAGCGCTTCCCGCATTCGCGCGGGTATCGCTGAATGCCGGTCTGAATCACGCGGAACCCGCACGCCGCGCGCCGGTGCGCGTCTATCACGGCCGCTCGCGCCTGATCATGGTGGGTACGATCGATGCCGTGTGCCGCATGATCGATCGCTGCATTGCAGAGGAACGATCGGCCACGCCGGGCGGTCTCTGATTGCGGAACGTTCCCGCACCGGAGGCAACGTGACTGAATCGTCGCGCCGCGCACGGCGCCTCAAGCCCCTGCTGATCGTCGTGCTGGTCGTCGCCGTCATTGCGACGCTCGGCTATGCGTACGCGTCGCCGTATGTCGCGCTCGGCCGCCTGAAATCGGCGATCGATGCGCGTGATGCGCAGGCGATCAGCGAATATGTCGACTTTCCGTCGCTGCGCATCAGCCTGAAGCAGCAGGTCACGGAAGAGTTGATGCGTCGGATCGACGCCGTGAAGAAAAATAATCCGTTCGCGGTGATTGGCGCGCTGATCGGCTCTGCGCTGATCGGCCCGCTGGTCGATGCGTACGCGACCCCGGAGGGCGTGGCCGCACTGATGAACGGATTGCCGCCACGCGGCAATCCGGGCGAGCGCCCGCCTGAATGGTCGAACCCACCGCCAGCAGGCAATGCACCCGGCAACACGCCTGCCGCACCGGCCGCCAATCCGGCGCCGGCAAGTGCCGGCGCACCGGGCGGCAACGCGGCCGCTTCGGCGGCATCGTCGCCGGCACCGGCGCCCGCACCCGCTGCACCGGCCAGCCCGAGCGAAGCAACGCCAGCGCCGCACCAGCAGCAAACCAGCGCGGGCTACCGAAATATCGATGAATTCGTCGTGACGTATCAGCGCAGCGCCGACGGCACGCGTTATGCGGCGATCTTTCACCGCTTCGGGCTGTTCTCGTGGAAATTGTCCGGCATCGACCTGCATGCATAGCAGGCCGCGCTCGACACGCGCACTGCCGGTGCAGTGCAACGCCTGACCGACATGCATCGCCGGTCAGGCGGCCATCCGGCCTTTAGATCATTTGCCGCTCGCGATGGTCGCTTCACGCTCGCGTGCGATTTCGGCCTTCTGCTCTTCCGCCGACGAACACGCCACCAGAATGCTGCAGTTCACGCGATCGAGCAGTTGCGTGTTGCCCGACCCCATCCACCATCTCGACAATCCGCTGCGGCACCGGTGCCCGACGACGACGAGATCGACCTTCAGCTCCGACGCGAGATTCGCGATTTCGTCGATCGGATAACCGAACGCGAAATGGCCCTCGGCCTGGACGCCGCGCTCGCGCAGCCAGTTCACGCCTTCCTGCAGAATTTCGCGCGCGGTTTCCTCGAAGCGGCCGCATGCGACATCGGTCAGCAAGCCTGCACTTTGCGCAATGCTCGAACGCATGTCGACGACCGACAGCAAATGCGTTTCGGCCTTCAGGTCCATCGCGAGATTGGCGCCGCAACGCAGCGCCTTGCGCCCCTCGAGCGTGCCGTCGTAACACAGCAAAATCTTGTTGTAGCTAGCCATGGAGCCTATATGAACGCGTCCCGTTTGCAACAGTTTTCGTGTGTTCCGACAGACAGGATGGGCTGCAGCTCTATATCCGGCC
>NZ_LPMU01000001.1:0-57301 GCF_001534535.1 Burkholderia sp. MSMB1459WGS | reverse complement strand
AGGCGGCCTTCGGCTGGGTTTTCGCGGTTTGCTTGAGCGCGGCGATGCGCGGATCTTCGCGGTCTTCCGCGTCGTCCCTTTTTTGATAGGAGACCTGATCTTTAGGGCGATCGGAACAACCTGTGTCGTCGCAGATCCGTACCGTGCCGGCGGTAACCGACGGATCCTGCGCGCACGCGGCCAACAGCAACAGCAGCCCCGGTGCGAGTAAACGGCGATACATTGGTACTTTCCTCAAGTTTTATTGGCGCCGCAATTCTTCGAGCTATCCCATCCCCGCGAGCGTTTACCCGGTTGCGCGCGGCGCAGCGGATACAATCCGCGCACGCCGACACGCTGCCAAGGCTCTCTCAGGTTCTCTCTTCGAATCGTTCCGTCACTGCTTCATTGCTGCCGCTCTGCGCTGATCCGACTGTGCCGGCATCGATCTCCAAACATGACGCAGCAAACAATAGTGACGTGGTGAGCAATAATAATGGAGAAAAATGGCATGTCAAGGGCATTCGCGTGTTTGAAGTTTGCGTAGCGCGTCAGCTTTGATATGCTCTTCCTCGCCAAAACCCCTGGAGACCCCATCGAGATGTCCACCACCGAGCAGGCCAACGTCGATCTCATCACCGCCAACAAGGTGCGCGATCTCCTGAACCGGAACGGCATTCCGCCGCGAAGTCACAACACGACGATCGCGAACGTGCTCGGTCTGAGCTTCTCGGTCGTCACGCGCAAGATGAAAGGCCTGATCCCGTGGAACCTGTCGCAGTTGCAGGACATCGCGACGCACTTCGGCGTGCCACCCGCGATCCTGCTCGACGACAAGGGCACGCAGCCGGCCGCGGCGGAGATGATCGACGCGACGTTCGTGATCGAATCGAAACGCTTGCGCTGCCGCGCAGCGATCTCGACGAAGGCCACCAGCCAGATCGAAACGGATTTCGTCGCGCTGCAATGGCAGGGCGAATGGATCGTCACCGAACGCGAGCATGCGCGCGAGGGCCGCACGTATCCGGTCGACGTGATCGAGCTGCGCTCGGCGCAGCCGAACGTGTATGCGGCGCGGATCGCCGTGGTCGACGATTCGCACGATGTCGCCGAAACGGTCTGCGAATATTTCATCGAGAAAGGCGTGAACGCGATTCCGTACTTCGACGGCGCGAGCTTCCGCAAGGCGCTGGAAGTCGAGGATTTCGACGGATACATCCTCGATTGGATGCTCGGCGACCAGACGGCCGCCGAACTCGTGCGCAGCATCCGCTCGAGCGAGAACAGCGGCGCGCCGATCTTCCTGCTGACCGGCAAGATCTCGACCGGCGAAGCGAGCGAGGACGAGATCGCGCACATCGTGTCGCACTACAACGCGCGCTGCGAAGAAAAGCCGGTGCGCCTGCCGATCCTGTTCGCGGAAATCGCCCGCGAACTGAAACTCACGCTGCCGGCCGCGGCGGCCACGAACTGAGAACCGGAAACCGACGCCGGGACGACAACCGGCTACACCAACCATCAGACCGAGGGGAAAGACATGCGCATTTCTACCATCTGGACCAAAAGCCTGCTGACGGCCTGCCTGCTCGGGATGGCCGCCGCGGCATGGGCCGCTTCGTCGTTCACGTTCACCGTCGACGGCAAGATCAGCAAGAGCAACCAGCAGGGGAAGACGACCTACGTCTTTTCCGAGCAGGCGCTGATGGCGCTGCCGCAGCATACGATCGTCACGTCGACGAGCTGGACGCCGAAGGCGACCTTCACCGGACCGCGCCTGTCCGACGTGCTGAAGACGGTCGGCGCGCAAGGCACGCAGATCGAATTCCGCTGCATCGACGAATACACGTTCACGATTCCCGTCTCCGACGCCGACAAGTACGGCGTGATCCTCGCGCGGACGATGAACGGCAAGGTGCTCGGCAACGACAACTACGGCCCGCTGTGGATCATGTATCCGCGCGACCAGTATCCCGACGAGCTGAAAACGCCGCTCGGCGAAGCCAAGTTCGCATGGCAGATCATCGGTCTGACCGTGAAGTGAAATGACGCGGCGGCGATGGAAAAATAGAAAAATCATCCTGGTCCTCGGCTCGCTGTGGATCATGGGATTCGCCGCGTGGGCGTTCCTGCTGTGGGATCTCCTCGCCACCTCGGTCAACGAGGGCGTGCTCGAGGGGCCGCGCGAAGGCGTGTTCTGGACCGCCGCGCAGTACCGCAACGTCTACACGCGCTTCGACCGGCAATTGATCCTGTACGCGACGCACGAGGACGAAGACTTCGATCACGTACAGGTGCAGCTCGACAGCCTGTCGGTGTCGTTCGGATTCCTGCAGCGGCCGTCCGAAGTGTCCGAATACTGGCTGCGCATTCCGCGCGCGCGCAACGAGATCGACGCGCTCGGCGAATTCATGACGCGCCTGAAGCGCGAGGTGCCGCCGTTGCGCGACGCGCCGACGCAGGCGCGGCAGGTAATCGACGAAGTCAATGCGTACTGGCCGAAGGTCAACGGCCTCGCGAACTACTTCCGCGCGATCGAAATGGCGCAGCGCGATTTCACGTTCCATCAATTGAAGGACAAGCAGCGCGCGATCCTGATCCTCGGCATCGTGCTCGGCGTGATTCTCTGCGCGTTGTTCCTGCTGCTGCTCTATACGATGCGCACGCGCGACGACCTGCTCGAACGGCAACACGCGGCGCTCGACGCGGAACGCAAGGCGTCCGACCGCGCGTTCGAGATGATCGAGGCGAAGAACGCGTTCCTCGGAATGGTCAGCCACGAGCTGCGCACGCCGCTGCAGGCGATCTGCGGATCGATCGAGATCCTGCTCGCGCGAGCGCAGTCCGACGCGAACCTGAAGACGATCCGGCGGCTACAGAATTCGGCGCTGTCGCTCGAAGCGCTCGTCAAAGACCTCACCGACTACATCAAGCTGCGCTCGACGAAGCGCATCGCCGAACTGGATACCGTCGGCGTCGCGCCGCTGCTTGCCGAAGTGCTCGAACCGCTGCGTGAGAAGATCGTGGCGAAACGGATCTCGGTCACGCAGCTCGTCGAGCCGCCCGGCCTCGCGATCCGCTCCGATCGCAAGCTGCTGCGGCAGGTGCTGTCGAACCTGATCGAGAACTCGGTCAAGTACACGGTCGGCGGCTCGATCACGGTGGCGATCACGCTCGCCGATGCGCCGGCCGGCCAGCAGGTGAGGATCGCCGTACGCGACACCGGCGCCGGCATCGCGAAGCAGCATCTGTCGAAAATCTTCGAGCCGTTCTATCGCGCGAACGACGCGGTCGGACTGCACGTCGACGGGATCGGCATGGGGCTCGCGGTCGTGCGCGAGATCGTGACGACGCTGCGCGGGCATGTGGACGTGCGCAGCGTGGTCGGCGAAGGCAGCGAGTTCGTCGTGACGCTGCCCGTCGAAGTACCCGGCGTCGATACGGGCGCGGGCGGCAGCGCGGCCGACATGCCCGCGCTGCCGCCGGTGCTGGCGCACCTCGGGCGGCGCGCGCTGGTGGTCGACGACAACGACAACGCGCGCGAAACGCTCGGCGCGATGCTGTCGGCGCTCGGCATCGAGGCCGATCTGTGCGGCACCGGACAGGAAGGTGTCGCGCGCTTCGGAACGGGCCGCTACGACCTCGTCGTGCTCGATCTCGAACTGCCGGACCTGAGCGGATTCGACGTGGCGCGGCGCATTCGCGCGGTGGCGGAACCCGACGACGACGGCCGGCATCCGGCTATCCTCGGCGTCAGCGCGTATGAATCGGCAGCGCTGCGCGAAAACCAGCGGGTGTTCGACGCGTTCCTGCCGAAGCCGGTTCACCTGCGCGAACTCGGCGCGCTCGTCGAGAAGCTGCTCGCCTGAGCCGCGCCAACGCGGCATCGCGCGTTCGCCGCTTTGCCCTGCTACGCGCCTACTCGCCGATCAGATGCAGCACGACGTCGCGCCGGTGCGCCGCGCGCCGATGTTCGAACAGATAGATCCCCTGCCACGTGCCGAGCACCATGCGCCCGTGCTCGACCGGAATCGACAGTTGCACTTGCGTGAGCGCCGTGCGCAGATGCGCGGGCATGTCGTCGGCGCCTTCGGTGTCGTGCTCGTATCGCGTGTCGTCCTCGGGCGCGAGCGTCGCGAAATAGCGTTCGATATCGCGCTGCACCGACGGATCCGCGTTCTCCTGGATCAGCAGCGACGCCGACGTGTGGCGACAGAACACGGTGAGCAGGCCGGTGCGGATCGCCTGCTGGTCGACGAATGCTCGTACCTGCGGCGTGATTTCGACGAGGCCGCTGCCGCGCGTATCGACGCCGACATGCGTGATGGCCTGTTGCATTGCCATGACCTCAGCCCAGCGCGGCGAAGCCTTCGGCTTCGATCTGCTTCGCGTCGGCGGGGCGCACGACCCGCGCGACTTCGACCCCGTCGCGCAGGAATACCAGCGTCGGCCACAGCTTCACGCCGAACGAGCGGCCGAGCGGACGGCCGGGGCCGTCCTCGATCTTCAGGTGCCGCACGGCAGGATGCTCGGAGAACGACGCCGTGATCGCGGGCTGCGCGCCTGCGCAGATTCCGCACCAGTTCGCGCCGAATTCGATGACGGTTGCGCCGCTCAGTGCGTCGACTTCCGCGCGGGTCGGCGCGTTGGCGGTATAGCGTTGCTCGGTGTCCATCGGGCCCTCGTGTGCGTTGGCGGAACGTGACTGCACGCGCCAGCCTGATGCGTGCAGCCTTCGATTTCCTACTGTAGCGGAAAAGCCCGCGCACTGCCGGCCGGTCCGGGCGGGCGCCACCGCGCCTTTGCGTACCTTTCGGAATGACACGACAAGATTCGGAGCGCCGCGCCGTCTCGACGGGATCAGCATGTGAACCGATCCCGTCAGCGAAGGACTCAACCATGAATGCGCCGCATTGCGTCACCGAACCAAACATTCTCTACTTCGGCACGCCCGTCGTGCTGGTCAGCACGCTGAACGAAAACGGCACGGCCAATCTCGCACCGATCTCGTCCGCGTTCTGGCTCGGCTGGCGCGGCGTGATCGGAATCGCCGCCAGCTCGCAGACCACCCGCAACCTGTTACGCACCGGCGAATGCGTGCTGAACCTGCCATCGTCGGCGCAGGCGGACGCGGTCGACCGTATCGCGCGCACGACGGGCACGTACCCGGTGCCCGATGGCAAGCGCGCGAAGGGGTACGTATTCGAACCCGACAAGTTCGGCACGGCTGGGCTGGCCGAAACGGCATCGCAAACCGTCGCGCCGCCGCGCGCGCTCGAATGTCCTGTGCATCTGGAGGCGGTCGTCGCGGCCACGCACGGGATCGGCGACGACATGCCCGACTTGCGCGGCCGCATCCGCGTGTTCGAGCTGCGCATCCAGCGCGTGCACGTGCATCCCGACCTGCTGATGGACGGTCATCCGGACCGCATCGATCCGGACAAGTGGTCGCCGCTGATCATGAGCTTCCAGAAGTTCTATGGGCTGGCGCCGCGACAGGTGCATGCGTCGCGGCTCGCCGAGATTCCCGAACTCGCGTATCGCAGTCCCGACATCGAGCGCTCGCGCGACGCGGGCATGCTGACCGGTACTGGGCGGTAATGAAGCGCGCGCGCGAATTCCGGTGAATCCGACACGCCGCCCTGCTTCCGCACACGTGGCCGATACCGCTGCGCCGGCCCAGCACCCTTTCACACGGCCGACCCGATGCATCGCCGTGCTGATCGCGCAGATCGACACAGCGATCGTAATCTCGCGATCGAACCGATGGCACGCGTTCGGCGCCCGCGTCGGCGCGCTGCGACTTGGCGCGGCACCGCCCTACGCGCCGCCCTCCCGCAGCGCTTCCGCATGGATGACATGACCCACCTGAAGCACTCGATTCGACGCGTACGGGCAGCGCACCGACACATCATGGATCGGAAACCGGCCAGCGCATGCAACGCCGGCTCTGGGCATCGGTTCAGCTGTAGCTGGCCACCGCGGCCGACGCCCTTGACATCCTGCGCCTTCTAGCTCGGGCGCCGGCAGGTATGCGCCGCTGCGGCCGAATCTGCCGGGAAGGCGGGCGCGGTGGACCTGGCCGACTTGCCGGTCAGCTACTCAACGAAGCGCAGGCCAAGGCGCTGTTCACCCGCGTTGGCATCATGTCCGTCCGCGAGCGCGTCGTCCGGACTACAACGCGATGGGTGTCACGCTCGGCCGGCATCCGCTCGCGCTGTTGCGCGTTCGCCCGACACGGTGCCGACGACCGCGACAGAGTTTTGCTAGCCGACTCTACACACCGGCTCGCCGGCATACACGTCAATGCTGGCGGCCATCTTTGCGTCTACGGCGCTGACGTGATGATGGCTCGACTACGGACGTCGATAAACGAGGTGAGTCCAAGCGGATTTTTAACGCCTATGCCGTGAGCTGGGCGCATACGTGGAACAAGCTTGTCATCGAACAAAACATCAGACAAATCAATAGCCTTGCAGCTACGCAACACTTGTTGACCTTCCTTTCCTTTCAAATGATAATGCGTCGCGTTACGGAATTACGAACTATTACATACGACAGGGTGGACGATGAGACGAGTATTGCAACCGGCACGACGCGCCGTTCTGGCCGCCGCCGCGTGCCAGCCGATCCTGGTGGGTGGGGTCTTCGCAAAGGAAAGCGCGCCGGCGCCGGCAAGCCCGGCCGCCGACGTGCTGCCGGCCGTGTCCGTCAGCGCGAGTTCGATTCGCGATCCGGGAGAAGGCTACAACCCGTTCAGCGCAGTCAGCGCGACCAGGATCGATGCGCCGCTGCGCGATATCCCGCAGACGGTCAACGTGGTCACGGCCGAAGTGATGCGCGATCAGCATGCAAACTCGTTGCAGGACGTCCTGAAGAACGTGGCCGGGGTTGGCTTCTCGACCGGCGACGGTCAGCGCGACCAGGTGACCATTCGTGGCTTCTCCGCGATCGCCGACCAGTTCGTCGATGGCATTCGCGACGATGCACTGTATTTCCGCGATCTCTCGAACGTCGATCGGGTTGAGGTCGTCAAGGGCCCCGCCGCCGTTCTTTATGGCCGAGGTTCTTCAGGTGGACTAATTAATCGTGTGACGAAAAAGCCCGGAGTCGACGTCACCAATCTTGGCATCAGCTACGGTTCGTGGGCCGATCGCCGAGTCGAAGCCGATGTCGGACGGGTGCTCGCAAACGGCGCGGCCGCCTTCCGGATAACCGGCGCGCACGAAGAGGCCAAGAGCTATCGCTCGCAGCAGTTTCTGAATCGCACGGCGGTCGCACCGTCGTTCGAATTTCGCATCGCGCCCAAGACGACCGTGTTGCTGCAAGCCGACTACCTCGAAGATCGCCGTGTGACGGACTTCGGCATCCCGGCCTACAAGGGACGACCGGTCGACGTGCCGGCATCCGCCTATTACGGTGCGGCGAATGCCGGCGAGGTGGACTACACGCGGTCGCGTGTCTACTCGAGCACCGCCACGATCAAGCACGAGTTCAACGAGCAGTGGTCGATCCGCAACGCCACTCGCTACTACCACTATTCGCTCGACCGGAACAACACGCTCGTCGGCAGCGTCAACGAAGCGAACCGGACTTTTACGCTGAATCACGGCAACGTCTATCGTGAGGAACACGGCTGGTTCAACCAGACCGATCTCACGCAAAAGGCCACGCTGTTCGGCATGAAGCACGAGTTGCTGTACGGGATGGAATTCGGCCAGCAGAACAAGGATCTCGTCAATTATTCCGCTCCCGTCACCGGCGCGAACGGAAAGCCGATGAACTTCGACCTGTTCACGCCGGCCCTGCCGACGCTGCCGCTCCACACGTCGGCCACGCCGGCCGCCAACAACCTCGGCATCTTCAAGACGCTGGGGTTCTACACGCAGGACTTGATCAGCTTCAACGATCAGTGGAAGGCGCTGCTCGGCATCCGCTACGATCGCTTCGAGCAGGAAACGATCGACCGACGTCCCAAGCAGCCGGGGCTGTCGCGTACGGACACGGCATGGAGCCCACGCCTGGGCCTGGTTTGGCAGCCGACCACGACGCAGTCGTATTACGTGTCGTGGAGCCGCTCCTTCCAGCCTTCCGGCGAGACGTTTTCGCTGGCGGCCAACAATGCGGAACTCGCTCCGGAAACCACGACCAACACCGAGATCGGCGCGAAGTACGACTGGCTTGGCGGCAAGGCCACCACGACGATATCCGTATTCCGGCTGGATCGCAGCAACATCAAGGTCGCCAATGCGACCAGCACGGCACTGATTCCGATCGGTGAGCAGCGGACCGACGGTATGGAACTCAGCGGGGCCGCGGAACTCGGCCACGGCTGGCGCGTTTTGGCAGGCTATGCGTACCTGGATGCGACCGTCACCAAGTCGACCGCGGCGTTGCAGGACAAACGCGCAACGCTCACTCCGCGCCACTCCGGCAACCTGTGGCTGACCAAGAATCTCGGCAGCGGCTTCGGCGTCGGCGGCGGCCTGAACTTCGTCGGCGCGCGCATGGCCGATCCGCAGAACACTGTGACCTTGCCGGGCTACGTGACGGCCGACATGATGGCCTGGTACGCGCACGGGCCGATCTCGCTCCAGTTGAACCTCTACAACCTGTTCAACAAGGGCTATATCGTTTCGGCACACGGCTCGAGTCCCAACCTCAACATGCCGGGGGCGCCGCGCAGCGTCATGGCAACGTTGCGGTACGAGATGTAGAACCCGAATGTGCCCAACGGGGAATGATGGTGCGGCTGGGCGCGACATCCGATCGCGAGCAAGCTCGTCGACCGAAACGAGCGCCTCGGGGGCGCTGCCTGCAACGTCGAGGGCGTTTTGTTGACGCGCTCTACACGCCGGCTCGCCACCGCGGCGGCCGAGCCGGCTCAGCCGGGACGCATGCGATCAAGCTCCTCGACGGAAATTGAAACGACTTCGAGGAGGTGCCGGACAATGTCCTCGGCGGACATTCCGGCTTCGCCATATTCGCGAACGTCCATATGGCGGGGTTGATACGAGCCATGCTCTCCGTTCACGATGTAAATCGTAGCTTCCGCGTCACCCGGCGTAAAAACGACTTGAATCGTCGTATTGCTCACGATCGCTTGCATGCTTATGGTGCCCATCGTGTCCTCCGGTCGTGCCTCGGGTACGTAGTATGCTCCATCGTCCAGGAGATTATTTCGCGGATTGGGCTTGGCATTCGCAATGCGCTGCGAGCTCGGTGACGCCGAAGAGTGCACCGTAGCTGATCAGATAACATACGGTCGGTCACCTCGACCTATGATCAAACCCCCAACCGACCGAGTGCTTCAAGTGATTCGACCGACCCCAGTATTCAAGGACAACCTCGCGCAACTGCCGGCCATCGACGGCATCGCGCACATCGATCTCGTCGGCGCGAACGGCGACGTGGTCGCGACCATCGAGAACCAGCCGGGCAAGCAGGGCTCGCTCGCGGTGTACCACTATCTGAAGCAGGCATTCGGCTCCCTCGACGCGAAAGCGGCCGAACACGGCCTCGCGGTGTTCGCCGAGCATACGGCCGACGCGCGCAATCGTCCGGGCGCGCACCCGAACGTCGATCGGCTGCTGGCGATCGTCGGCGGCGGCGAAGCGCTGCGCATCGACATCGTCGCGAAAGGCTGAGCTACGCAGCGATCCGGCACGCCGCCGCTTCTTGCTGCGGGGCGCGCCGGACCGCTGCGCGCCCGGCTGTGCCACACGAAAGCAGCCCCACCGTGCCCGAGGCCGAGCGACACCGAGGCCCGACCGCATCACACCGGAATCGTCCGACTTCGGCCCTTCACCGGTCAGCAGTTCAACCGGCACACGATCCCGATGCCGTCACCCGGCGCTGCCGGGAATTCGCGCGATCCCCCTTCCGAAACCGGCCCGTCTCCGAGTCTCGACGCAGGCCCCACCAGGCGAGCGAACGTGATCGCCGGCGGGATCTCGCGCCGCACTGAATCCGTGCGCAGAGGATCCGCGTTCCGGGCAGCACGCCGCCCGCCTGGCTCACCGAGTACACGGACAACCCCGCCCCGCAAACGACCGTATCCGGAGTCGTCGCTGTGCATTGCCGCACCAGCACTGCGCCGCACGCACGCCGCCAGTGCCGCCCCCTTTGTCGCGTCGAGCGCTGACGAACCTCTCCAATGCCGCGCCGAAGCAGGCCGGACACCGCATTCGCGGCATTTCGCGCGTGCTGGCATACATATTGCCAACAACGACCCTGACGCCGCGACGCGGCGCCTCGCGATGTTCCGACCGATCCCGCCGGTGTCCGACCGGCAATTCGCAGAGGTCTTCACCATGACGCGTTTGCGCACCTCCCTGCAGAGCGGCAACTGGCGCTCGCTGCTCGCGTGCTTCCTGTATTTCGATACCGGCTTCACGGTCTGGGTGCTGTACGGCCCGCTCGCGCCGTTCATCGGCAAGGACATCGCGATGTCCGCCGCACAACAGGGCTTTCTCGTCGCGGTGCCGGTGCTCGCGGCGGCCATCCTGCGTGTGACGCTCGGCAACCTGTACCAGTCCGCAAACGGGCGCAGCATCGCGCTGATGGGCGTCGTGCTGTCGGCGCTGCCGTCCGTCGTGTTGCCGTGCGTGCCCGGCACGCCGTCGTATGCGCTGCTGCTCGTCCTCGGCGTGTTCCTCGGCATGGGCGGCGCCAGTTTCGCGGTGGCGCTGCCGATGGCGGGCAGCAGCTATCCGCCGAAGGTGCAGGGGCTCGTGCTCGGCCTCGCCGCAGCGGGCAACATCGGCGCGGTCCTCGACGGCTTCATGTTTCCGCACATCGCGGCGGCAGTCGGCTGGAAGCTGTCGACGGCCGCCGCACTGCCGCTGCTCGCGATCGCGGGCGTCGCGATCGTCGCCTGGGCCGACGACCGCGGCGAGAAGTCCGGCAGCGTGCCACGCGCGCTCGGCGCATTCGCGATCACGCTCGTCGGCCTCGTCGCGCTCGTGCTGGCCGTGCACGGCGGGCTGTTCGGCGTCGGCAAGACCGGCGTCCTGCTGTTGCCGGTGATGGGCGCGCTGCTCGCGATCGCGATCCTGCCCGCTCGCTATCGCGCGGTGCTCGCCGAGCGCGACACGTGGGTCATCATGCTGATCTACAGCATCACGTTCGGCGGCTTCGTCGGCATGTCGTCGTATGTCACGCTGCTGCTGACGTCGCTGTACCAGATGCCGAAGATCGACGCCGGCCTGTTCATGTCGCTGCTCGCGTTCCTCGGCGCGATCGTGCGGCCGCTCGGCGGCTTCATCGCGGACCGCGTCAGCGGCGTGCGCGCGCTGATCGTGCTGCTCACCGCGATCGCCGTCGCCGATTTCGCGTTCGCCGCATGGATGCCGCCACTGGCCGGCGGCATTGCGTTGCTGATCTGTCTGTACGTTGCGTTCGGGCTCGGCAACGGCGCAACCTTCCAGCTCGTGCCGCATCGCTGGCAGGGCAAGACGGGGCTGCTGTCCGGGATCGTCGGCGCCGCGGGCGGCATCGGCGGCTTCTACCTGCCCGTCGTGATGGGCATCGCGAAGGAAAGCACCGGCAGCTATCAGCTCGGCTTCGTGACGTTCGGCGTGCTCGCGAGCAGCGCATGCGCCGCGCTCGTGTTGCTGCGCACGCAATGGCTCGCGTGGGCGATGCCCGCCGATGCGCGCGCGGCCGGCGTACCGGCCGTGCCGGCGCCCGGCATGACGCACGTCGCCGAGTGAGAGCCGCGGCCGGCGCGATCGCGAAGCCATACCGCGCCGGCCGTCTCTCGCGTCACGGTTGACTGCCCGCGACGGCGTTCCTAAACTGATCTCCCTTTCACGCCTCGTCGGCGAAAGGGTTTCCCGTGATCGATCTCTCCACGCTCGTGCTGTTCTCCGGCGCGTGTCTCGCGCTGACCGCCACACCCGGCCCCGACATGCTGCTGATCGCGTCCCGCAGCGTGAGCCAGGGCCGCCGCGCCGGCTTCGCGACGCTCGCGGGCATTCAGGCCGGCACCTACTGCCATGCGCTCGCGGCGGCGCTCGGGCTGTCGCAGCTCTTCGTCGCGGTGCCGCTCGCGTATGACGTCGTGCGCTTCGCGGGCGCTGCGTATCTGCTGTATCTCGCGTGGAAAACGTTCCGTTCGGATGCAACCACGCTGTCGCCTATCGCGTCGCAACGTCGCCGTTCGACCGCGGTGATCTTCCGCCAAGGGCTGACGACCAATCTGCTGAACCCGAAGATGGCGCTGTTCGTCCTCGCGCTGTTTCCGCAGTTCGTGCGGCCCGAACACGGCTCGATCGCCGTGCAGATTCTCGTGCTTGCGACCGTGCTCAACCTGATCGGGATCGTCGTGAACGGCGCGGTGATTCTCTCCGCGAGCCGGCTGAGCCGACGGATCGGCGCGCGCCGCCGTCCGTCGAAGGTGCCGCAATATCTGCTCGGCACGGTGTTCGTCGGCCTCGCCGCGCGGCTCGCGGTGGCCGGGCGCCACTGACGCAGGCAGCAGAGAGGTGATGACGCGGGCATATCAGCCGCCACCGTGCGCCGCCTCTGCTTCACGTGCGCGGGCGCGCAGGCACCGAAGCCTTCAGCGCGTCGCGCCCAGCGCCACGCGCAGCCGTTCCATCAGTTGCGTGTAATGGCGCAGCACGTCGTCCCTGGGCACGACATTCGCGGTCGAGAAACGCTCGGACCACGCCGGCTTCCATTCATACGAACCGTGCACACTGCGGTCGCCGTCGGGCGCGTGGATCAGCGAGCGGATCCGCGCGTCGCGGCCAGGCCCCGTATGCATCTCGAACAGCGCATGGATGAACGTGTGATACGCGTCGTATACATCGTCGTCGAACAGGTAGCGGTAGATGTGGAACGTGCGGTCGAGGTCGCGCTTCGCGCGGATCACGTCGTCCGGCGAGATGTCCTTCCAGTAGCCGATCCACGTATAGAAGCACAGCAGCGCATTGAGCTGCGGCGCGACCGTGTCGTACAGCGCGAGCCGCTTCTCGATCAGCCGCTGGTTGGTCCACTGTACGAGTTCGAGCCGCTTCAGCCGGCGCGCGACGAGCCAGCCGAGACACGCGACCGACAACGGCGTCAGCACGCCGAGCACGAGCTTGACGATTTCCAGCGAATTCCACGGCGTATTGAATGGCTGCATGTAAGGCTCGACAGGAAGAAACGCATTCGCTCCGACGTATGACCGGCGCGCCGCGCCGTTTGGCCGATCGCGTCGGCATTGACCGTTAGTTGCTTGCACATCGAACAATGCGCGGCCACACGAACAATCCGTGCGACGCGACTCACCCCATCAGTTTATCCGGCGATTGTCACCGCGCGATGACCGCGCGTCGACGCGCCGCCGCGCGGCCGCCCCGGTTCAGGTCGGTAGCGCCGACGTGAGCTTGACCTTCTGCATCGGAATGTCGGTCTTCACGCTGAGCACGCCGGGAATGCGCGTCAGGTATTCCATCTGGAAGCGCCGGTAATCGTCGATGTCGGCCGCGACGACGCGCAGCAGGAAATCGCAGTCGCCGGCCATCAGGTGGCATTCGACGACTTCCGGCATCTGCTGGACGGCCTCGGCGAAACGGTTCACCGATTCCGCGTCCTGTCCCTTCAGCCATACGCGCGTGAAGATCGTCAGCCCCTTGCCGACCTTCGCCGGGTTCAACACGGCCACGTATTTCTCGATCACGCCGGCTTCCTCGAGGAGCCGCACGCGCCGCAAACACGGCGACGGCGACAACCCGACCTCGTGCGCCAGCTCCACGTTCTGCATGCGGCCGTCGCGCTGCAGCGCGCTCAGGATCCGGCGGTCGATGGCGTCAAGTTTCATTTGGCATCCAATTCTAAAAAAATCAGGTATCAAGCGTTTGATGCCAAATTCTGCGAAATATCTGGCGACAACGCAATCCGATTCGAGTCAAAAAAGCAGACAATCCCTGCCCCGAAGGAGGAGTGATGAGCAGTAGCGTTTCAACGTCGTCCGGGCTTCGCGACAAGCCCGCGTATCTTGCCGAGATGGGTCGCGGATTGCGCGCGGCGCTGCCTGTCATGCTTGGTTTCGTGCCGTTCGCGCTCGTGCTGGGCGCACAGGCGGCGCAAAAAGGGCTGAGCCTGTTCGAGGTGCCGATGATGACGGGCCTGAACTTCGGCGGCGGCTCCGAATTCGCGGCGATCCATCTGTGGACGTCGCCGCCGCACATCGCGCTGATCGTCGCGATGTCGTTTCTCGTGAATTCGCGCCACATCCTGATGGGCGCCGCGTTCGAGCCGTATATCCGGCGCCTGCCGCGCCGCCGTGCGTTCTTCGCGCTGTTCTTCATGTGCGACGAGAGCTGGGCGATGTCGCTCGCCGATGCGCGCTCGCGCTCGGCCGCGCACATCAGCGTCCCCTACTATGCGGGCGTGTGCTCGGGGCTCTACCTGACGTGGATCTCGATGACCACGCTCGGCGCGGCGGTCGGCCCGACGATCGGCAACGTCGAACAGTACGGCTTCGACATGGCGTTCACGGCCGTGTTTCTGGTGCTGCTGCGCGGCATGTGGAAAGGCGTGCGCGCGAGCCGCCCGTGGTTCGTGAGCCTCGTCGTCGCGGCGGCCACCCATCTCGCGCTGCCCGGCGCGTGGTATGTCGCGGCCGGCGCATGCGCGGGGCTGATCGCCGCGCTGCTGTGGGAGCCGCGCGATGCCTGAGCTTCCGGATTTCAGCACGGTCGCGACGATCGTGCTGATGGCGTCAACCACCTACCTGTCGCGCATCCTCGGCTACGTGCTGCTGCGCAACCGCACGCTGAGCCCGCGGATGGCGTCGGTCATGGAGAACGTGCCGGGCTGCGTGCTGATCTCGGTGATCGCGCCGGCCTTCGTGTCGACGCGCCCGGCCGACCTGCTCGCGCTCGCGATCACGCTCGTCGCGGCGACGCGCCTGTCGATCCTGCCGACCGTCATCGTCGGCGTCGTGTCAGCCGGCCTGCTGCGGCATCTGCTCGGCTGAGCGGGTCCGCCCGGCCACGCCGGCAACACGTTCCAAGACACGACGAACGGGCGCGCGATGCGCCCGTTTCACGTCCGCGCCGATCGCCCCCCGGGCGCGACACGACGATCCTCGCGCCGGAGTGCTAGCCTTGTGGCTTGCGCCATGCCGCACTCCCCTCTCATTGCCCTTCGCGAGGATCGTCCCGATGCCAGAAACCCGCCCGCTGTTCGACCGTGTCCTGCTCACCAACGACGACGGATTCGACGCTCCCGGCCTTGAAATACTCGAACAGGTCGCCACGCAACTCGCGCGCGAAGTGTGGATCGTCGCGCCGGCCGAAGATCAGAGCGGCACGTCGCACTCGCTGAGCCTGCACGAACCGCTGCGCGTGCATCGCAAGGGCGAGCACCGCTTCGCTGTGCGCGGCACGCCGGGCGATTGCGTCGCGATCGCGGTCAGCCATCTGATGAACGGTGCGCGGCCCGACGTCGTGCTGTCCGGCGTGAATCGCGGCGCGAACCTCGGCACCGAAACGGTGTTTTCCGGCACGGTCGGCGCGGCCATGACCAGCATGCTGGTCGGCGTGCCGGCCATCGCGCTGAGTCAGGCGTTCGCGGATCGCAACGCAGTGCCGTGGAACACGGCGCGCGCGCATGCGTCGGACGTCATCCGCCGGCTCGTCGCCGCCGGCTGGGACAGCGATGCGTGCCTCAACGTGAATTTCCCGGCGCGACCGGCCGAGGACGTGCGCGGCCTGAAGGTGACGAGCCAGGGCGCCGGCACGCTGCAGGGCGTCGAGATCGTGTCGGGATGCGATCCGCGCGACATCGAATATCACTGGCTGAAGCTCGCGCGTGCACCGCGCGAGGACGATGCGAATTCCGAAACGGTCGCGCTGGGCGAAGGGTATATCGCGGTCACGCCGCTGAAGTTCGAGCGCACGCACGAGCACGCGCTCGCGCGGCTGCGGTCGAACCTCGGCTGATCGCGCGCGCCTTCGAACGGCCTGGCGGTTGCGCGACATGCGTTGCCTGCGCGCCGCCGCATCCCCGCATCCCCGCATCCCCGCATCCCCGCATCCCCGTATCGCCGCATCACTGCATCACTGCATCACGTCAGATTCAACCCGCCGTCGAGCATCACGATCTCGCCCGTCACGTAGTCGGATGCGACGAGCATCGCGACCTTCTGTGCGATATCGTCCGGCGTCGCCGCGCGACGCATCGGCGCGTGCTCGCGCCAGAGCTGCTGCGCTTGCGTCCAGTCGGCGGTCAGCGGCGTATCGACGAGCCCCGGCGCGACCGCGTTGACGCGAATCGCCGGCGCGAGCGTACGCGCGAGCAGCCGCGTCGTGTGATTGAGCGCGGCCTTCGCGGCCGCATACGGAATCGACGCACCCTTCGGCCGCACACCCGCATGCGAACTGACGTTCACGACGCACCCGGCCCGCCCGTGCGACGCCGCCTCGCGCAGCGCGGCCTGCACTTCGGCGACGAGCCTGAACGGCGCGATCACGTTGATCTCGTGCATCTCGCGCCACACGTCGGGCGTGGCCGCCGCGAGGTCGTCATGCGGAATCACGCGGCTGGCGCCCGCATTGTTGACGAGCACGTCGAGCCGCCCGTGCACGGCGAGTGCATCGCGGATCAGCCGCACGCGCTGCGCATCGTCCGCCAGATCGGCCTGCACGTAGGCCGCGCCGAGTTCGCGCGCCATCGCACGCCCGGTATCGGCCGAACTGCGCGAATGCAGGATCACGGCGTAGCCGTCGGCCGCCAGGCGGCGGGCGACAGCCGCGCCGATCCCCGACGTCGAGCCGGTAACGAGCGCGACCGGCTGGTGCACACGCAACGCGCGCGGCTCGGCGGCAGCTTCGGTGTCGGGAGCCGTTTCGGCAATCGGGGAAGACATCGGCGGGAGCGGCGCGTCCATGGCGTGAACCCTGTCAGTGGCGTTCCCGCATCATAAGCGCGACGGGGCCGCGAGAAGCAAATTCGTCCTTTGGATCACTGCCAACGGTACATGAGCCAGAACACGAAGCCCGCCACGGCCCCCAGGCCCACGAACGCAAGAAACCCGAAAACGACCGCCAAGCCGCCTTTGAAAACATCGTCATCCCGGACGGCGGTGTAAATGAAATAGATGGCAATCCACGTCAACAACCCCGTGACGCTGCCGCACAGGCACGATGAAAACACGGACACGCGCCAGTATTTCATGACCAGCAGATATTGCGGGATCCCGAACGCTGCGGTACCGAGGTAGGCGATTGGAACAGAATATTTGAGCGACCCGGGATCGTGGGCCAAACGCGACCACACCAGGCCGGGCACGAGCGCCGCGAGCGCAAACGCAACAAAAGGGATTTGACTCATCGAGGTAGGCGGCCCGCTGCTGCAACTCTTCTCCGGAGATGACGTGCAATCGGCCGTCACCGCTGTTTCGGCAGTTCGACGTACTCTTCGAGTTCGCCGGCGATATAAAGCCGCTTGCCGATGCGCGGGTATTCGCACACGTCGTGCTCGAGCCGCTGGCCGCCGACGAGCAATTCAAGCGGCGCATCGCCGGTGTTCTGCACCGTATGCGCTTCGCCGCCGCGCGGAAATCCCAGAAAATCGCCGGGACCGATTTCACTGGCGCGCTCGCCGAGCGTCACCGTGCCGGTGCCGGACAGCACGTACACGAATTCTTCTTCGTACAGGTGGCGGTGATATTCGGCCGATTCGTGACCGGGCATCAGCGTGAGCAGATGAACGCCGAATTGCGTCAGGCCGGTCAAGTCGCTGAGTTGTCGCTTCAGGCGAACGGCATTGGGATTGAGCGAATGCACCTCGCGCGTCGGTTCCATCTTCGCGATATCGGCGGCTTTCAGCAGTTCCCGGGGAAAGGGAGTCGACATGGGGATCTCTCGCAAGCGTGAATGCTTCGGTTGGACGCGCGGCTCCGGCGCGGCCCGGTGCAGCGGCTATTGTCCGACATTTTCGCGCTTGCAGACATAACGCAGCCCCGCAGGCCGCGTCGCACCTCATCGCATGCAGTAAAGTTGCATACGCAACCATTTCAACCGCGGACGAAGCGCGACACTCAACCCACGTGTACGCCGCGCAGCTTCGTCAGCAACGCGACGAGACGATCGACGTGCGCATCCTCGGTGCGCCACGACGACACGCTGATCCGGAACGCCGGCCGCCCCTGCCATACGGTCGTGCCGAACCACACGTCGCCCGACGCCTGCGCGGCTTCGACGATCGCCGCCGTTTCCTCGTCGGTGCCGGCGCGCACGAGCACCTGGTTCAGCACGACACGATTCAGCACGTCGTAGCCGGCCGCACGCAGGCCGTCCGCGACGCGTGCCGCCTGCGCGCAATGCCGCTCGACCATCGTCGCCACGCCGGCGCGGCCGAGCGACCGCAGCGCGGCCCACACGGGAATGCCGCGCGCGCGCCGCGAGAATTCGAGGTTCAGGTTCTTCTGCGCATCCTGCGCGCCGCTCAGATAGACAGCGTCGCTGTTCATCGCGGTGGCGAGCGCGGCCGCATCGCGGCAGATCACCATCGCGCCGTCGTACGGCGTGTTGAGCCATTTGTGGCCGTCGGTCGTCCAGCTGTCGGCGCCGTCGATGCCGTCCGTCAGCGTGCGCTTGGACGACGCCCGCGCCCACAGGCCGAACGCGCCGTCCACGTGCACCCACGCGCCGGCCGCCTTCGCGGGCGGAATCAATGCAGCGAACGGATCGAATTCGCCGGTGTTCACTTCGCCGGCCTGCACGCAGAGAATGGTCATGTCGTCGAGCGACGGCAACTGCGCCGGGTCGATCCGGCCATGCGTATCGACCGGCGCGACGACGATGCGCTTCATCCCGAAGCCGAGTACGCGCAGCGCCTTCTTCACCGTGATGTGCGCGAGCGCGGAGATCACGACTTTCACTTCCGGCGCGCCGATCAGCCCATCCTCGTCGATATCCCAGCCCTTACGCGCGAGCAGCGCGTGCCGCGCGGCCACCAGCGCGACGAGCGTACAGGCCGTCGCGCTCGTGCCGAAGCCGACCGCGCTGCCTTCGGGCAGCCCGAGCGCATCGACGACCCACCGTGCGGCCTGGCGCTCGAGCGTCGCCGCCACCGGCGAATTCGCGTACGACGACGCGCATTGGTCCCACGCGAGCATCAGCCGCTCGGCCGCCGCCGCGGCCGGCAGCGTCGCGCCGATCACGAAGCCGAAGTAGTTCGGGCCGTTCGATGCGACCGTCGCGGGCGTGCCGCACTCGTCCAGCAGGCGCAGCACGTCGTCGGCCGGGCGGCCCGCGTCGGGCAGCGGTTCGTCGAACGCGGCGAGACCGGCGAGCGCCGCCGCATCGGGAAACGCGCGCCGCTCGTTCGTTGCGGCCAGATACGCGTGCGCGCGCCGATCGGCGTCGGCCAGCAGTGCAAGTTCGTCCATGTCGGTTGCCTCGGTCAGGGTCAGAGTTTCGAGAGATCACGGCCAAGCTGCTGCAGCGCGCCGTCGATCCGCTTGTAGTACGTGAACTTGCCGACGCGGGTCGCCTGCACGAGCCCTGCGTCCGCGAGGATGCGCATGTGGCGCGTGGTCGTGGCCGGCGCGATGCCGAGCTTCTCGGTGATGTACGTGCAGCACACGCCGAGTTCGTCGAGATCGCCATGCGGTTGCGGCGGGAAATGCTTGCGCGGCTGCTTGAGCCAGCGCAGCACGGCCAGACGGCTTTCGTTGGCCAAGGCGCTGATGCGGGTGACGTCGTCCATGAGGTGCGGGTTCGGTTACGTTTTGAATATTAGCTAAATGACGAAATGCGGGCAACGGGTCTGAACGACGGTTTCGGCCCGCGATGCCGCGCGCCGTTGCGCCTCCTCGCGCATTCGATGCGATCGCAGCGAGACCGGCGCCGCAACGTCTCGCAGGCCGCGCGGGCCACATGCCTTTACGCCAGCGCCTGCGCGAGTCTATCGATCAACGCCCGCACGCGCCGCGGCTGCGCGACACTTCCCGGATAGACGATCTGCAGATCCACGTCGCCCGGCGAGAACGCATCGAGCACCTCGACGAGCGCACCCGACGCCAGGTCCCGCTCGACGTCGACCAGCGACTTCAGCGCGACGCCGTGCCCGGCGATGCACCACGCGCGCACGAGCGCCCCGTCGTTGGCGACGCGCCGCCCGCGCACCGCCACGCGCTTCAACGCGCCATCGATACTGAACGGCCATTCGGCATACAGCTCCTGGCCGAAGCGCATCACGATGCAGTCGTGCCGGCCGAGATCGTCCGGGTGCATCGGCCTGCCATGCGCGGCGAGATACGCAGGCGACGCACACACCACGCGCCGCGCCCGGCCGAGCGAACGGCTGCGCAGCGAACTGTCCGCCAGCGTGCCGCGGCGGATCGCGAAATCGAGCCCCTGCCCGACGAGGTCGACATACCCGTCGCCGAGATGCAGGTCGACCGTCACGCCCGGATGTTCGGCCAGGAATGCGTCGACGACGGGCACGACGCGCTCGCGCCCGAGATCGGCCGGCGCGCTCAGCCGCACCGGCCCCGACAGCGTCTGCACGCCCAGTCGCACGCGGCTTTCGAGTTCATCGGCCTCGGCCAGCAAACGTCGCGCGCCGTCCACCAGCGTGCGCCCTTCGTCGGTCAGGCTGATCGCGCGCGTCGTGCGCGTGAGCAGCGCCGCGCCGTAGTGGCGCTCGAGCGCCGTCAGCCGCTCGGACACCGTGGCCGGCGACAGGCCGACCTCGCGGCCGGCTGCGGCCAGCCCGCCCTTTTCCACGATGCGCAGGAACAGCGCCAGGTTGTCGAGCAGCATTGTTCGCTCCTTCCGAAGGATATTTTCGTCATCTTCGGGATTATCTGGAAAAAGCGCAAACGATACATTGGTCGCCTGACGATCGACGCGCGGTCGTGCCGCGCTCACACGACGAGAGAAAACGCCCATGGAATACCGTACGCTCGGCCGCTCCGGCCTCAAGGTTCCCATCCTGAGCTTCGGCGCCGGTACCTTCGGCGGCACCGGCCCGCTGTTCAGTGCATGGGGCAATACTGGCGTCGACGAAGCCCGCCGCCTGATCGACATCTGCCTCGAAGCGGGCGTCAACCTGTTCGACACGGCGGACGTGTACTCCGACGGCGCGTCCGAGCGCGTGCTCGGCGCCGCGCTCAAGGGGCGCCGCGACCAGGTACTGATCTCGACCAAGACCGGCCTGCCGACCGGCGACGGCCCGAACGACGCGGGCACGTCGCGCGCGCGGCTGGTGCGCGCCGTCGACGATGCGCTGCGCCGTCTCGACACCGACTACATCGACCTGCTGCAACTGCACGCGTTCGACGCCGACACGCCGGTCGAGGAAGTGATGTCGACGCTCGACGACCTGGTGCGCGCAGGCAAGCTGCGCTATATCGGCGTGTCGAACTTCGCCGGCTGGCAGATCATGAAGTCGCTCGCGGCGGCCGACCGGCACGGCTGGTCGCGCTACGTGGCGAACCAGGTCTACTACTCGCTCGTCGGCCGCGACTACGAGTGGGACCTGATGCCGCTCGGCGCCGACCAGGGCCTCGGCGCACTCGTGTGGAGCCCGCTCGGCTGGGGCCGGCTCACCGGCAAGATCCGGCGCAATACGCCGCTGCCCGAAGGCAGCCGTCTGCATGAAACGGCCAGCTACGGGCCGCCGGTCGATGACGAACGACTGTACGACGTGGTCGATGCGCTCGACGCGATCGCGGAGGAAACCGGCAAGACGGTGCCGCAGATCGCGCTGAACTGGCTGCTGCAGCGCCCGACCGTGTCGTCGGTGATCGTCGGCGCGCGCAACGAGGAACAGTTGCGGCAGAACCTCGGCGCGGTCGGCTGGGCGCTGACCGATGCGCAGATCGCGACTCTCGACGCGGCGAGCGCGGTGGAAGCGCCTTATCCGTACTTTCCGTATCGCCGGCAGGAGGCGTTCGCGCGGCTCAATCCGCCGATGCGGGGGTAAGTGGTGACGCGGCCCGAGGCCGATAGTCGGTCAAGCGAGAGTGTGCCCAACGCGCGCCATGCGCCGTTGAATTCGTCGATCCGGGCGCTTCCGGTCTGATCTGGACTGGAGGGTGTCCGTTCGGAACATGAACCAATACCTCGCCCATTTGTCACCCATTGCTCTCGAGATGAGTGAATGGAGATGAATGGGGGTCGACATGGTGGCCAGCCTTGCGGATGGCGTGATTCGTGATTCGAAATCGTTCCGGCCGCTTATCCGCGGACGTCATGCACGACGACAGACGATCCGACCGGATCAGGTACGGGATTGCGCCCGAACGCGATTCGACCGTCATCCGATGGTCCGTCAGAAATCAACCCGTTTGATCCTGATGTCCGCACGCGGAGGGTCGAACTCGATGTCTCCGGCATCAGGCTCCTCGGCGGCGCCGAGCCGCACGACCTTGTCGGTCGGCCCGATGACCGAACGCCGGTGCGTGATCGCGATCACCGTGACGTCGCGGGCCAGCAGCCGCACGTGCTCCATGATGTCGCGCTCGGTGGCTTCGTCGAGCGCGGAGCTCGCCTCATCGAGAAACAGCACGGTCGGCTTGCCGTACAGCGCACGCGCGATCGCGATGCGCTGGCGCTCGCCGCCCGACAGCTTCAGCCCGCGTTCGCCGACCGTCGTGCGGAACCCGTCCGGCAAGCCGTCGATGAACGGCAGGATCGCCGCTTTCGCGGCCGCCTCGCGCAAGCGCCACTCGTCGCGTGGCCGACCGAGCAGGATGTTGTCCTCCAGGCTTTCGTTCAACAGCACGATATCCTGCGGCACCACGGCGACCACGCCGTACCAGTCGGCACGGTCGATCGCCGCGAGATCGACGCCGTCGACCAGAATGCGCCCACTGGTCGGCTCCATCGACTTCAGCGCCAGCTTGAACACCGTGGATTTTCCCGACCCCGTCTCGCCCACGACGAACGTGATCGCGCCGCGCTCGGCGACGAAGGCGACATCGGTCACGCCGCGGCCGTTGCCGTACGCATAGCCGACGTGATCGAACACCACGCGCCCAGCGCGCGGCACGAACGTCGACGCATGCGACACCTGCCGCTCTTCGGGTGCCGCCCACATCGCCGCGAACGGCACGAGCGTCGCCCGGGCGCGCGCGATTTCGTCGATGGCCCGCGCAATCATGTCGAACGGCTGGTTGAGCTGCAGCAGCAGCGTGTTGAACAGCACGATGTCGCCGATCGACAGCATGCCGGCCGCGTGACGCGGCAGAAGCAGCCAGAACGTCACGGCGAACTGGATCGCGAGGCCGAGGCCCAGCAGCGCGAGATAGCCGACGTGCCGCGCCACGTAAGCACGCCAGTTGTCCCGCACGATCCGCGCCTTGTCCGCGAAACGCTCGTTCATCCAGCGGTGGCTGCCAAAATGCCGGAGCGCTTCCATCGCGTTGATCGCGCCGCCGACGAACCGCGCATTCTCCTGTCCGGCCTCGACCGCACGATCGAGGAACGCACGCGAGCGGCGCGCGGACACGACTGCGATCACCACCGCGATCACGCCGTACGCAGCGGCGATCGCCACCACCTCGAGATTGATCAGCGCGCCGAGCGTCACGAGCGTCAGCACGATCTGCAGCACGCCGGGAATCAGGCCCATGAGGCCGAGCTGCACGAGCACCGTCAGCGACGAACGCCCGCGCGCGTTCGCGTTCTGTATTTCCGCCGGATTGTGTTCGATGAAGAAGGCCGTGGTCTTCTTCAGGATGCGCGCGAAGAAGCGCGTGCTCAGGACGAATCCCAGATTTTCCGCGCTCATGAACGCCAGGTACTGCACCACGCGTTGCAACGCGCTCGAGACGCCCAGCAGGACGGCATAGAGCAGAAAGCCGGGGAGTAGCGCGCCGAGCGCGCCGCGATGCGACAGCGCATCGATCAGGCGCGAGAACAGATAGGGCGCGGCAACGGCGCTCGTACTCGAGAGCACGACGACCACCGCCACCGCCAGCAACATCCAGCGATCGGCTTTCCAGTAGGCCTGCAGGACCTCGGTGATCGGATTCGGCACGTGATGTTCGTTCATGGCGCGAAGAACCGGGCGCGGTGCGGCCCGGTTGGCGACAGGCGGGCAAAAAGTCTAACAGAATCGCCCTGACCGTCTCAGTAGCCCCAGAGATACAAATTTTTCGCTTTCGGTAATTTTTGTGTCCCTCCGGCTACAATTTCAACACACCAGTTTGTAGCAGAAGGGCTACAATAAGAACGAGCTTGGTAATTTCTGATGCTTGAGGGCTACAAATGACTACGCTTGCCGATGTCGGAGAGATGCTGAAAGACGCTCGCCACGCAGCGGGTCTTTCACAAAGAGAACTGGCTGAGCATGCCGGTGTCGCACGGACGACGCTTGCACGCATGGAAACGCTTGCCCGAGGCGACATGAGCGTATCTGCGCTCGTTCGCCTCCTCGAGGCTGCAGGATATGATCTGAGAGCGGTCAAGCGCGGACACGGGCGCACGCTGGACGACGTGCTGGCCGAACAACGCGCGATGGGAGACGCGTGACATGCGCCTTCATATATACGTCAAAGGCAAACTCGTTGCCCATCTCTACCGCCAGGCGGACGACTATGCGTTGCGCTACACGGCAGATGCGAGTGCCGCCGATTTTGCCAGTCTGACCATGCCCGTTCGCAACGATGCGTGGGTCTGGCCTCGCGATCTGCATCCTTTCTTCCGGCAGAACCTGCCGGAAGGGTTTCTCTTTCAAGTGATTCGCGAAGAGTTCGGCCCCTATCTCGACGGAACGGACCTTTCGCTTCTGGCCATCATCGGCGGCGTCGGCATCGGCCGGGTAACCGTCGCGCCCGAAGGCGGCGCACCCGGCGGCGAACTTGACCCGCTCGACCTGAAGAGCCTGCTGCACGAGGACATCACCACCGCGCGCTTTGCGGAACTTGTACGGTACTACGCGCGCGCGGCAATTTCAGGCGCCGTACCCAAATTCCTTGCTCCTGAACTCCCGTCGGCTCAAGCACCGATAGGCAAGCAAACGCTGCGCACGAGCCGACACATCATCAAGGGGTCCGACGAGCAAACGCCCTATCTTGGTTTCAACGAACATTACTCGATGCAGGTGCTGGCAAGACTCGACGTCGCTCGAGTCGCGAAGACCACGATGTCGGACGACGGTCGCGTGCTCGTCGTTGACCGGTTCGACATCGACGAGCAGGGCAAACCGGCGTTTGGCCTGGAAGACGCTTGCAGCCTGCTTGGCCTGCCGCCGCATGAAAAGTACCGCCCGTCAACCGAACAGGTTCTCAACGCGACAAAGCCCTACATCGGCGCCGCCAACTGGCGACGAGAAGCCGAGCAGCTCGGCTGGCAGCTCATCGCCAACTACGTCGTGCGCAACGCGGACTGCCACGCCAAGAACATCGCGCTTCTCTACTCGAACATCGACGACGTCGTCTACACGCCCGCCTACGACATTGTCACCACCGCGGCCTACCCGCGCTTCGCGAACAATCCTCCCGGACTGAGCGTCGAGGGTCGCAAAACGTGGGTGCCCGGGAAGACGCTGGAACGTTTCTTCAACACTCGCCTCGGCATCCCGTCGAAGCGATATCGCGAAATGGTCGAGGCGCTGTGCGACTCGGCCGTATCAACAGGAAAAGATATCGTCGAAGCGGCAAAAAACGAGACGCGGTGGCATTGGATAGCCAAGCAGATGCTGCACGCATGGAACGAAGGGATGGGATCGCTCCGTAGCGCCAAACCACAGGTGGCACTCAAAGCACTCACGCCGATCATCGAGGCCGCTGGTTTCTCGGATGCAGATCGGGCCGATAACGCGAGAAAGGTCATTGGCCGATCAGAATTGCTGGCAAATCACGACAAGGGAAACTGATAACCGCCCAGGATCAGCCAACAGGAGCAATCCCGGCTTTTCTCACCCCACCGGCCGCGCCTTGATCCACAAAAACAGCGGTACACGCGCCCACTGCTTCAGTTGATCCGTATCCGCATGATCGGGCGGCGGCTCGCGCAGCGACACGATCGCGAACCCGGCCGCTTCCAGCGCCTCCATATATGCCTGCAGCGGCAGCGACCAGCCCGCGAAATGCATCGACAGCCCGTCGCGCGTTTCCACGCCGTCGAAATGCTCGCGCCCGAAATAGCTGCCCGTCAGCACGAACGGCGCATCGGGCTGCGGCCCGGCGAAGCCGCCGCGATCGCGGAACGGATGCACGAGCGAGATGAACAGCGTGCCGCCGGGCTTCAGCACGCGGCGCGCCTCGTTCAACGCGCCCTGCATGTCGTCGAGATCCATCAGCACGTTGTACGCCATCACGAGATCGAAGCTGGCCGCGTCGAACGGCAGCGCGGCCGCGTCGGCCAGCCGATAGCGATACGCGGAATCCGCGTGACGCGCGGCATCGAGCATCGCGGGCACCGCGTCGCTCGCGGTCACGTCGTAGCCGAGCGCCTTCAGTTCTCGGCTCACGCGGCCTTCGCCGCAGCCGATCTCCAGCGCGGCGCCGGTGCCCCGACCGATGTAGGCCGCGAGCCCCGCGCGATATTTCCAGAACGCATCGTGGCCCGGCTTGCCGGCCCAGCCGATCCATTGGTCGGCGACCCGCGTCCAGTGTTCGGTAATGGCTTTCGTGTCGGTCATGCGTGCTCCCGCCCGGTATGCGTCGTTGGCTCAGGATGCGCATGGTAAGCCTAAGCAGCGCACGCGTGCACCGATTACCCCGTTTGGCCAGTTTCCGTTTCAGGTCACGGCGTTCTACAGTTACGAGAACGCCACCCGCGCCGCCGCGCATCGCCCACGCTCGACGATGCGCACCCGATTCCGAGGAAAGCCCATGCCGAGTATCTTCGCCGCGCCCGCCGATGCCCCGCCAAGTCCCGTCGCGGCGGAAACGCGCATGGTGCACGACGTGGCGACGCTGAAGCTGTCCGATTACCGCTCGGCGGACGGCGCGTCGTGGGTCATCTCGACCATCACGCCAGCCGCGGACAGCGGCGCGAACGTCACGGGCACGACGTATTTCGACACCGCGAAAGGCCGGACCGTTGCGGTACCCGACGCGCGCCGCCGCTATGCGAATCGCGGCACCTGGCAGGTCGTCGCGAGTTCGAGCCCATCGGTGCCTGCTACCGGCCGCTACGACTGGCTCACGCTCGCGTGGTTGCCGATCAACCGGCGCCCGCTGCCGCAAACGCCCGAGCACCTGTATTCGCCGTTCATTCGCGGCGGCACGATCGTCTATCGGTGGAACCCGGCCGCGCAAGGCGGCGAGCAGTTCGGCAACGTGCGGATGATCTTTCCCGAGTGGTCGCAGCAGGTGGCCGACGCGTTGCGGCCCGCGCCCGCTGCGGTGCGGGACGGCGCGTCGTCGGCCCCACCACCGGCGCTCGATCGCGTGAAAGCAGACACGAACCCGATGACCGCCGTGCTCGACTTCGGCGATGCGCTGCGCGAGGAACCGGTGGAACGGATCGTTGCACGGCTGCCTGCGCTGCTGCGGGTGCAGGACCGGCACGAACTATCGGCAATCGTGTTCCTGTGCCTGTCCGCGGCGCGCGACGAAGACCGGCCGCGCTTCGTCGAAACGATCAACGCGACGATCGCGGCAATCGACGACCACGCACGCCTGCTGGCGATCGCGTACGGCGCGTTCGCCGCGGGGCGAGCGCAATCGGTTCCATTCCGCGACAGGACGCTCGATATGCTCATCGACGATGTATTCGGTGCGCTGAAACAGCGGACGGCGGCACTCGGTGTGCCGGTCGCGCAGGGGTCGCCGTGGTACGAATTCTTTACCGCGTATCGGCTCGGTGGAGCGGGTTCAAGCAACGTCCGGTGACGAAGGACCCCGCGTGCGAACGAAACGAACGGCGAACGCACGGAGCAATAGCAGCCGTCTGCCGCATCGTTCGCGTCGCGCGCGTGAATGCCCTGTGCTCGCATCTGGCAGCGTTCCTATTCCGTTGAATCAGCCGATATGCATCGGAGCGCGGCCGCGCCCACCGACCGCCACAAGGCATTCACGCGCGCGCGCATGACGATGAAAAAGCGGCCGCTCGCGAGCGGAGCGGCCGTCAAGGAGAGATCCCTATACGGGATACCGGCGGACACCACACCAGACCGGCCTGCGTATTGTTGGCGAACGATATGCTGCTGACCATCAGACCGGTCTGATTCGCTGCATGGTGGCGTGAACATCGCGCAGCCCCGAGCTGCACGTGTATCGCGCGCCGCAACACGCCGTTACGTTCTCGAAGGGAACCCCTTGGCCCGGCAACCGGTCGAAACGCCGCACGACCGTCGACGGCTTCGTCGCCGCGGCGGACCATCCCGTCTCCAGCCCCGCTCGATCACGTCCACTCTTCCTATCTCATGCTGAGCATCGGTCCGTTCTCGATCCGCGTCGTCGCGGTAGCCGTCGCCGCGCTGCTGGCGTGGCTCGTCGCGCGCTTCGTCCAGCGCCGTCCTCCCGACGGGCATCACAAGACCGCGTCGAGTCTGATCCTCGACGTGCTGCTGCTCGGGTTGATTGCCGCGCGAGTCGGTTATGTCGCGCAATGGTGGCCGGACTATGCGACGTCGCCGCGTGCGATCATCGCCCTCGGCGATGGCGGCTTCGACGCGCGCATCGGTATCGCAGCCGCGTTGGTGTTCGCGGGCTGGCACCTGCGCCGCCTGCCCGCGCTGCGTCGGCCCGTGCTAGCCGGCATCGTCGCGGGCCTCGCAGCGTGGGGCATCGCGCAAGGGACGCTGGCGACGTTGCAGCGCGGCGCGCCGCCGCTTGCCTCGATGCCGCTCCAGGCACTCGATTCAACGCCCGTGTTGCCGGCGGGCTTCGTCGGCAAGCCGGTCGTCGTGAACCTGTGGGCGACGTGGTGCGCGCCGTGCCGCCGCGAGATGCCGATTCTCGAACAGGCGCAGCGCGACCACCCGGGCATCACGGTGCTGATGCTCAACCAGGGGGAAAACGCGCAAGCCGTGCGCGCGTTCCTCGAACAGCAGGGCCTGCACTTCGATCACGTGCTGCTCGATCCTTCGCTGCACGCGATGCATGCGTATGGCTCGCGCGGGTTGCCGACCACGTTGTTCTTCGACGCGAAAGGCGAACTCGTCGAATCGCACATGGGCGAACTGACCGCCGCGCGGCTGAAGGACGTCGTCACGCAACGTTTCGGCCCCTGACGGGTACCCGCAGACGGGCGCGCTGCGTGCGTGTAGCGCAGGGCTGTCCCGCATGCGATCTCGGACGATATTCAACGGCTTTCCAGCACCAAAACCGCGAGCGACGCATGCCTGAACGGCCGCCGAAAACTGGCTATGCGCGCCGTCGGCAAGCCTTCGGTGTACTCCCCGTACCGTGCCGGAATACACAAAGAACCGCGATCAGATCGCCCAGTCACGAATCCTGCCGCCACGCTGCCCGGTATGCCAGCCACATGCTGTCGCCGGCTTATGCCAACGCAGTCTGCAACGTGTAATACGTCCCGAACATTACCGCCATGCTGCTCACAAAACGACCAATGCTCCCGAACGTGCGAAGGGTCGCGCCAGTTTCGTTACGGCTGGACAGCAATGCGATCAGAGCGGCCGCGAACATGCAATGGCCAATTGCATCGACCATGCCGAACGGAATGACGGCAATCCCGAAAAAGAACAGCAGCACCGCGCAACTGCCTTTTGCCGATAGCCGCCCCGCGACGAGCAGATAGGCGCAGACGAACTCGACAAAGCCGGCGCTCCAAAGGAAGAAAGTCTGATCGAGTCCGAAGCTCAAATACGGGTATTCGTTGAACAGTTGATGAAAGCCGCTCGGATACGCGAATTTCTCGATGGCGCCCCAGAGCAGCGAAAATGCCGTCGCGAGTCGCAGTATCGCCAACGCCCGATTGACGTGCTTGCCGCGAAACAGCGACACAAGGATCAAGAAAGCGGCGATTCCGATGAAGATCACGTAGTCGAGCATATGGAACATGCCGTACTGGCTCACGCCCATCGCATACAGCACAACGATCCCCACGCCGGCGAGCCAAGCCGACGCTTCGAACAGCACCAACGCGGCGATGGCATAGTGCAGCACGGGAACGAACGGAGAAGCGGATGCGAGCTCAGGCGTCAGAAGCACATCGAGACCAGCCAGTTGCAACGAGACGAAGAACACCGCCGCTGCAGCGCGCATGAAGCGGCTCGCGTACCGTTCGCCGGCAGACTCGAGCCGCGCGATGCTCGACGGCATCGCGATCCTGCGATCGATTGCGATCACGATCAGCACTGCCGCCAGGCTTGCCGCGAACAACGCCAGGAACAACGTGGAGGTTGCAAGTTCGCTCAAGGCGAGCGGCCTTGTTTTGACATCGTAGTCGCTGAACCACTTGACGTGGCCGTGTGCCGAAAGAGGAATAGCGGCAATCAGCGGTACCAACAGGAAGGTCAGTGTTGCACGCCGAATTTTTTCAAGAATCATGTCGGTTCTCGTTCTGTAGTGGTGAGGGCATTCGTTCCGGCATCCTGCGGACACCGCGGAAACAATGTCGGGATACACGCCGGGCGACCGCTGCCTGCCGGCGCGAGCTCGTCTCGCCCCGGTCGCGAAACAGAGATATTGAAGATTGAATGCTCGTGCGGACATCGGACTGAATGACGACAATGCGCAGGGGATGTAGGCCCGATCCGATTCTCGGGCGCTGCGCCACTGTTTGCCGCCGCCGCATTTCCAATCACGACCGCGGCTTTTCCGGATGCGGTGGTAGCCACTCCGTCGATCGTTGCCGGCCGTGCGGTGATGTATGTGCGCGGCTGAAAGACACCGGCGCAACACATCGCCTCATAACGCGAGTCGGCCGACGGCCGGCGGCACGGCGCCGATGGCCGTCACATGCGCACCGCTTACCAGTAGAACCCGCCACCCACGACCGCACCGACCGTACCGCGGCTGCTCGTGTTCGCCGAGGCCTTGATCGTCCATTTGCCGTCGCGCGTCATGTACGACACGCCCAGCGCCGAGCCGTATTCGCCGCCGTACGTGCTGCCGGCCATCGCAACGAACGTCCGGCCGGGCTGGGTCGACTGCGGCAGGCCGGCGACGGCCATCGCCGCCGCCACGCCGCCCATCGCATCCTGACGCGCGCTGTGCGCGGCGTTGTTCATCTGCTGCACGTTCACCGCATCGGTCGGCGCGGTGCCGGCCGCGACGTTGGTGATCTGGCGCTCCGCACCCGCGCTGCCGACCGATACCGCGTTGTCGCGATCCGCGGTCGAACCGGCGCCGAGCGCAACCGAGTTGTTGCCCGTCGCGTTGGCGTTCTGGCCGATGGCCGTGCTGCCGCTGCCCGACGCGTTCGCGCCCTGCCCCAGCGACGTGCCGTTCTCGCCCGAAGCCATCGAGCCTTGCCCGATCGCCGTGCTGCCGCCGGCCGTTGCACTCGCGCCGTTGCCGATCGCCGTGCTGTTGCTGCCCGCCGCATCGGCGCCCGCGCCGAGCTGAACGCTGCCCGCGCCGCTGCCGGACGGATCGAAGTCGCCCGAACCGTTACCCGGACCGCCGGGCACGCCGCCAGCTTCCAGATCCGACACGCGGTCGCCCAGACCGGCGAACCGGTTCTCGAAGTCCTGCCGCATGTCGTACAACTGGCCACCGTTCACCGCGTCCATGCTGCCCGACGCGATCAGACCCGGCGCGACGTTGCGCAAAACCGTGCCGTTCGTGCCGCCGAGGGTCGCGCTGGCAAGCGACAGATCGTCGTACACCACCGCGCCGAGTTCCTTGCCGTCCTTGTCGACCAGACCCGATGCCTTCAATTGGGCGAGTGTCACGGCTTCGTCGTCGTTCACGCCGTTGGCGACACCCGACAGCGTGCGCGCACCGCTCGTGCCGGCGAAGTTCACCGATGCGCCGCCCGTGTTCGCAGCGACCGTAATCGCACCCGTTGCCTGATCCTGCCGGACGAGGCCGACTTGGCCGGTCGCGAGCTGGTTGTTGATGTTCGTGATCTCCGTGCGGTTGTCCGCGATGTCCGAGGCGTTCTGCGCAATGGCCTCGTTGGTCGCGTGGAGCTGATCGCCCGTGACGGCATCGCGGCTGCCTGCCGCGACGTCGCCGTTCGCAAGGCCCGTCAGCTTGCGCTCGCCCGCCGTACCCGCAAAGTTCACTGCCGCGCCGTCCGTGTTCTCGCCGACCGTCAGGTCCGCGCCCGCCGCTGCTTGCTTGACCAGACCGATCGAACCGTTGTTCATCTCGCTGCGGATCTGCGTGATCGACGTTTCGTTGTTCGTCACGCGCTGATCGAGATGGGTCACGTCGACAGCGACCGCATGCAGTTGATCGCCCGTGACGGCATCGGTGCTGCCTGCCGCGACGTCGCCGTTCGCGAGGCCCGTCAGCTTGCGCTCGCCCGCCGTGCCGGCGAAGTTCACCGCCGCGCCGTCCGTGTTCGCGCCGACCGTCAGATCCGTGCCTGCCGCCGCTTGCTGCACCAGGCCGATCGTGCCGCCCGACAGCTCGGCCAGTTGATCGTTGATCAACGTGATATCCGACGTGTTCTTCGCGATGTGCGTCGCGTTCTGCGTGACACGACCATCGATGTTCGTCACCTGCGCGCCGAGGTTCGACACGTCGCCACCCAGATCCGCGATATCGGACGTGTTCTTCGCGATATGCGTCTCGTTCTGCGTCACGCGACCGTCGATGTTCGTCACCTGCGCGCCGAGGTTCGACACGTCGCCACCCAGATCCGCGATATCGGACGTGTTCTTTGCGACGTCGCGATTCGTGCCAAACAACTGGTCGCCCGTGACGGCATCGGTGCTACCGGCCGCGATATCGCCATTCGCGACGCCCGTCAGCT
Organism: Burkholderia sp. MSMB1459WGS; assembly: GCF_001534535.1. Classification (NCBI taxonomy): domain Bacteria; kingdom Pseudomonadati; phylum Pseudomonadota; class Betaproteobacteria; order Burkholderiales; family Burkholderiaceae; genus Burkholderia; species Burkholderia sp. MSMB1459WGS. The sequence goes on along the minus strand of NZ_LPMU01000001.1, from coordinate 24,524 downwards.
TGCGTTCGCCCGTCGTGCCGGCGAAGTTCAGCGCCGCGCCGTCCGTGTTCGCGCCGACCGTGATGTCCGCACCGGCTCCGACCTGCTGGACGAGCCCCGTCGTACCGCTGCCGATCTGGTCTGCAAGCTTCGCGATGTCGCTCTCATTGGTCGTCACGCGGCCGTCGAGATTCGTCACCACGTCGCCGACGTTATCGAACTTCTGCGTGCCGCCGTTGCCGTCGCCCACCGTGAAGCTCGGCGCCGAAATCGCGCCATCCGCGTTGACGGCCGTGCCGGCGCCGATCGCATCGGCCACGCCCTTCAACTGGCCGACGTTGACCGCGTCGGTATCTTCCGTGCCGGCGGCCATGTTGGTGATCTGGCGCTGCAGCGTTGCAGAGCCGACGGACACCGTCGCGTCGCGATCCGCGACCGAGCGGATGCCAAGTGCGACCGATTGGTCGCCCGACGCGGTTGCGCCTACGCCGACGGCCGACGAGAAGTGACCCGTTGCCATGGCGCCCTGGCCCAGTGCCGTGGCGGACGCGCCCGATGCCGTCGCATCCACGCCCAACGCAGTGGAATGATTGCCGCTTGCGGTCGCGCGATGGCCCACCGCGACCGCGTAGACATGTGTCGCGGCGGCTTCACCGCCAATCGCGATCGAATCCGCCACGGCCTGCGCCGGCGCGCCGACCGAGTTGATTTTCACGTAGTCGTCCGTCACGACTGCATTCAGCTTGCCGTTGATGTTCGTGATGTCGGCCGCGTTCTTCGCGATATCGCCCTTGGCGACCGTCAGTTCCCCATCGAGCGCGCCGAGTGCGTCACCGACGGTGTGTTGCGTGCCGCCGTTCGCGAGCCCATACGTCGGGCCGGTCACGACACCCGTTGCCGGATCGATTGCCGCGCCGCCGCCGAGTGCGGTCACGACAGGTTCCAGTTGAGACACGTTCACGGCGTCGGTGTCCTGCGTGCCGGCAGCCATGTTGACGATCTGTCGCTGCTGCGTCGATGAGCCGACCGAAATGGTGTCGTTGCGCGTCGCGCTCGAGTTCGTACCGAGCGCCATTGCGTTCGTGACGTTCGCCTCGACGGTCGCATGATTGCCGATCGCAACGGAATTGGTGGCGCCAGCCGAAACGCCGGCGAGCGTGCCCAGCGCAACGCCGCCCGCGGCCAGTACCGACGTCTGGTTGCCCAACGCGGTGCTGTTGTCGCTGGTTGCGGCAGCAAGGCGGCCCAGTGCCACGGCACCGGTGCCCGCCGCCGTCGCGGAGGAACCGATCGCCAGCACCGACGTGCCGCTCGCGGTCGAATCGTTGCCGATGGCGGTCGCGGACGTGCCGCCGGTCGCTTTTGCCAAACGGCCGAATGCCATCGAACCGGTGCCGGTTGCGGTCGCGGCGGATCCGAACGCCAGAACCGACGTGCCGTTGGCTAACGCCGCATTCCCGATCGCGACTGCGGCCGTTCCCGATGCGGTGGCAGCCGCTCCGCCCGTCGTTGCCGGCAATACCTTGATATAGGTGTCGTCCAGTGCGGCCGTGGTGCCGATCGAGCCCATGGTGCCGATCGAACCGGTCGATCCGGTATTCGACACCGCGCACACGCCCGCTTCGCCGAGCACGCCATTCCGGCCGTCGGCCGTCGTACAGGCGTCTGCCCCCGTCGTAGCGGCAAGGACGTGCGAAGCACCCAGGCTCAGTGCGACGGCCGCCAGCGCGATCGCACCGCGCACCGGCGTGCGCTGTCCGCCGGACTTCTTCCGGCCCGTTGCAAGCTCGGACGCGGCGACGTAAGTACCCGTGGCTGTATTGAAGAGCGTGCGGTGTGCTTTGTTCATGGCGACTCCAGAGATGGGTTGATCCGTTGGGAATCACTGTATTTTTTCGGTGCTTTCGGATCGATCAGACCAGTCCTAAAGCGAGGCGGCCCCACGGTCAGATAACGGGTCAGCGCCACCGCCGACGCCTACGCACGGGCGGCCGGATCGAATCAGACTGGTCCGATTGGATTGAGGTCATACGGCTCGTAGACTCCGTCGCGTGAACCTCTCGACCGCCCCCCTTCGCCAGACGGTGCGCGCCGCGATCCGCGACGCCGCCCGTCGCCCCCGTTTCGTCCGCGGACTCGACATCGCGGTGCTCGCGCTGATCGTCGCGAGCGTCTTCGTCGTGATGGCCGACAGCGTCCAGGAGCTGCATGCGCCTTACGGAAAGGCGCTGTACGCAGCCGAGTGGGCGTTTACGCTGCTGTTCACCGTCGAATACGCGGTGCGGCTCCTCACCGCGCCGAAGCCCGCCGCCTACGCGCGCAGCTTCTTCGGCATCGTCGATCTCGTGTCGATCCTGCCGACCTATCTCGCATTCTTCTTTCCGCGCCTGCATGCGCTGATCGACGTACGTCTGCTCAGGCTGCTGCGCGTGTTCCGCATCTTCGGGCTGGCGATCTACCTGGAAGAAGGTCAGATGCTGATTCGCGCGCTCACGCGTGCGCGGCGCAAGATTTTCGTGTTCATCGGCGGCATGTTCGTGATCGTCGTGATCCTCGGCACGGTGATCTTTCTGGTCGAGGGTCCCGAGAACGGCATCACGAGCATTCCGGTCGGCGTGTACTGGGCCGCCGTGACGATGAGCACGACCGGATACGGCGACCTGACGCCGCACACGCCGCTCGGCCGGCTGATCACGTCGTGCGCGATCCTGCTCGGCTACGGCATCATCGCGTTCCCGACCGGCATCATGGGCGCCGAACTCGTGGCGACGGCACTCGAGCGCAATCGCGTGCAACAGGCGGAACAGGCGGCGTCCGGCGGCACCGCCGCCGCTACTTGCCCGCATTGCGGCGCATGCGTGTCGAAACCCGCCGATACGATGGCCACGGCGACGCATCGCGCATCGAACCGGTAATCGCGGCCTCATCATGAAAATTTCAACGCGTATCGTGGCGCTGGCGGGCTGGCTTGCGTTGAGCCTCTCGGGCACCGCGCTCGTCCTGTCGCGCTCGGTGTCCGACGCGCACGACCGCTTTTTCCAAGACGCCAGCATCGCGATCCGTGTGCTCGGCCAGAAAGCGGCCCAGCAGGAAGCGATTCTCGCCACGCTCGGCGCCACGCCGTTGAGCGCCGTGCCGCCGCACATGCTCGACGGCCTGCGCGAACGCATGCCGCAACTCACCGGGCTCGCGCGCTGGCAACCCGGCAACGGATGGCACTCGGCCAACGGCGCCGCGCCCGGTGTCCCGCCACCGCCGAACACGGCGGCAAAGCCCTATGCGCTCGAGTTCGAAGCCGACGGCCATTACTGGCTCGTCGCCGCGACAGGATGGGCCGTGCGCATCGACCCGCGCACGATGCTCCAGCCCGGCGACTGGCCCGCGTCGCTGACATCCGTCACGCTGCAATTGCAGGCGCGCCGGTTCGAGGTGCTGAACCGGCCGCTGGCAGCCACGCCGCTCGGCTGGCCGATGACGCTCGACAAGCGCCTGCCGGCCCAGCCGCAGGCGCTGAAGCTGCATGCGACACGCACGCTGACCGTCGACGATCTGCCGTGGCTGCCGATCGCGCTGTGGAACGCCGTCGCGATTCTGCTCGTTGCCGGCGCGCTCAGCGCATGGCGGCTGCGCGACGCGCAGCGCCGCGAACATGCCCGCGCGCGGCTCAACCGCTTCGGCCGCCTCGATACGCTCGGCGAAATGGCGGCCGGCATCGCGCACGAACTGAATCAGCCTCTGATGGCGATCGTCACGCACACGCGCGCCGCCGAGCGGCTGCTCGATCTCCCGGCCGAGCGCGACAGCGTGCGGCGCGCGCTGCAAACGAGCGTCGCGCAAGCCAAGCGTGCCGCGTCGATTCTCGACCGGTTGCGCGTCACCGCAACGTCGGCGCACGGCGGCGAGCGCCATGCGCTCGATCCTGACGGGATCGTGTCCGCGCTGCAGCTTCTGTATCGCGACGAGCTGGCCCGCGAGCAAATATCGCTCAGCTGGCACAACGAGACACCCGGCGCGCAGCCGCTTGCCGATCCGGTCGCCGTCGAGCAGATTCTGCACAACCTGATACAGAACGCGCGCGACGCGCTGGCGGGTACGCCGCATGGCACGATCCGCGTGAGCGGCAAGCGGGCCGGACGGCAATACCGCTTCAGCGTGATCGACAACGGCCCCGGTATACCGCCCGACACGCTGCCGCGCCTCTTCGAGCCGTTCTTCACCACGCGCGGCCAGGGGCTCGGTCTCGGGCTGCCGCTCTGCGACACGCTCGCACAGCGCCAGAACGGCGCGCTGGCGATTCACAACGGGCCGTCGGGCGGCGTCGAAGCCACCTTGGCGCTGCCGCTTGCGGAGGCTCGGCCATGACGACACCCGAGCCCATCGTCGTCGCGATCGTCGACGACGACGAAGCCGTGCGAGACGGTCTCGCGCTGCTGCTGCGCACCGTCGGCGTACCGACCCGCTGCTACGCGAACGCACACGCATTCCTCGACGACGCGCTCGACGCCGCGCTCGGCTGCGTGCTGCTCGACATCCGCATGCCGGGCATGAGCGGACTCGACGCGCTCGACCGCCTGCGCGAGCAGCGCGAGCTGCCGGTCATCGTGCTCACCGGGCACGGCAACGTCGATGCGTGCCGGCGCGCATTCAAGCGCGGCGCCGTCGACTTCCTGCGCAAGCCGACCGACGACGACGAACTGATCGACGTCGTGCAACAGACGATCCGCCGGCATGCGGACCGGCGCGCGCGCGCCGATGCCGAACGGCATCGCGCGCAGCGCATCGCCGCGTTGAGCGGACGCGAACGTCAGGTGCTCGAAGGCATCGTGCGCGGGCTGAGCAACAAGGAAATCGCGCGCGAGCTCGCGTTGTCGCCGCGCACCGTCGAAACCTATCGCGCGATCGCGTTCGACAAGCTGGGCGCGGCCTCGCTCGTCGAGCTGGTGCGCGACTACGCGGCACTACTCGGCGCGGCGCCTCCGTAACGCTACGGAGGCGCCATCCGTACGCGAGCGGGTACATGATGAGTGGCGCAATTCCTACGATGACGGTTTTCATCGATCGTCTACAAGGAAGTGCTTTCATGTCACGATTCTTCGTCATCCCGTCGTCGCTCGCGATGCTGTTCTCCGGTGCCGCCCTGGCCGACGCCGCGGACCCGACGCCGCGCACCTCGACCAACAGCGACGCCGGCTACTACGCGACGGCCCGCGTCGTCGGCGCGTTCGACAACGCCGCCAACATGGAGCTCACCAGCCCGCGCGTGACGAGCCGCATCGGCGGCCCGGACGGCCAGTCGCGCGTGACCGGCGCGGTGGGTCTCGGCTATCAGTTCGGCAACGGCTGGCGTGCGGAAGGCGAATACACGTTCAAACGGACCGGCAATTTCGTCAGCTACTGGGCACCGTTCGACGCCAACGCGAACCAGTTCCAGGTGTCGTCGCAGCGGCTGATGCTCAACGGCTATCGCGATTTCGATCTCGGTCGCGGCTTCTCCGTGTATGGCACGGCCGGCGTCGGTGTCGCGATCGTGTCGGCGGACGGGTGGCAGACCAACAACTCACGCCAGTTCGCGTCGCGTACGCAAACCAATTTTGCGTACTCGGCGGGCGCGGGTGTCAGCTATGCGATCAACAAGCGCTTCACGCTCGACGTCGGCTATCGCTTCGTCGACATGGGTAACGTCGAGTCGGGCTACAACACGTTCGTGAATCGCGTGTCGGCGCGTGACGAGCAACTGAAGGCGTCGCTCCGGTCGAACGAAGTGTTCATCGGCCTGCGTGGCCGCTTCTGACCGGCCAGCGATCACGGTTCGATCCGCCGGTCACGAATCGAAGGACGGCGGCACCATCGCCGCCGCGCCGTTTCAGCCCAGTCTGATTGGCCGGCAGCCTGCCGGCTTGTATGCTTTCGATGCGCGGTGCCGGAACGGTTCGTCGATGGCAGTCTGGACGCTGCAGCTCGGGAGGAGCGAACCGCTCCGCCAGCCGCGCCCCGCTTACCGGCGACGGCTTGAACGCGGGCGCTCGATGGTGGCCGGTGGGCGCGGCCACGTGTAGTCCGACGCTATGTTCCGTACCTCTAGAGAAACGCTGCCTTATGCGAGCATCGAGCGCCCGCATCCAAGCCGCCTTCCCGTTGCGCGGGAAAAGCGCAGCTAGCGCTTGAACCGAGGCAAGAGCACGATTTATCGGAGCTGCTTAAAGTAGCTGGGTCGGCTCGCGGCACGCCCTACTATCAAGCCAAAGTGAAGACGGCCGGAGATAGTCAGCTTGGTCAGATTCTGGCGACGACCTTTCAATTCATCAGGAATGCGAATTTCCTTTCGCTAGTTTGTTCGCTGCACTACATAACGTATGCAAGTGCCAGCCGCATCGCTCCGCGAATGTCTCGCCGCACGGGGTGCGGCCCGGACACACCTCCGGGCCGGTCCCGACGCCGCGCCACGCACAACTCAACGATCCGTCAAGCGCGTCTGATTCGACAGGTCGACGCGCAATGCGTCGGGATTCGACGGCGCCGGCGCGGCAACCGCGCGCGACGGCTCGCGCGTCGCGTCGAGCCAGCGCGAGAACTCGGCGGCCGTCATGCCGACCGCATCGGCGGCGCTCGGTGCCGGCGGAGCCGACACCTGCTGCTGGCGCTGCGCAGCGGGCTTCGCTGCCGCCGCGTGCGCAGGGATGCCGCCAAACGCCGCCGCTCGATCGGGCACTGCGACCGTTGCCTTCTTGCGTCGCGAAACGGCCGGCTTCGACGCGAAAGCCGACGTCGGCAATGCATCGATCGCACGACCGTCAGGCTGCGCCGCGCTCACGGATTGCACCGCGACTGCCGCTGCGTCGTCCGCTACAGGCGGCGGGACGTCCGGTGCGACGATCGCCGCAGCGGGTGTCGTGACGAGCACCTCCGCCGGCTGGACCGCTATCGCCGACTCGTAGACGGTATGCGGTGACGGCGCGCGCTTGCCCGTGTCGAACAACTGCGTGGCCGCAAAACCCACCGACCCGAACGCGAGGCCCGCCACCAGCGCCAGCAGCGTCGGCCGCCAGCGGCGACGTGGCGCTTTCGGCTTCACCCACGGGCGGTTTTCCGAGCCGAAATCGGTCGCGCGAACCGCCGCAACGCGAGTAGCCTCCGGCGCTCCGCGCACCGCACGCAGATCGAACACGCCCGGGCGCGGCCGCCTGCTCTTCACGAACGGCCGGCGGCAGCGCCCGTACGGCGGCGGCACGTCCGTGTAGGGACGCGCGAGCGGTAACGCGAAATGTCCGGTGATGTCCTGCATGCCCATGATGTCGACGACGAATCGTCTCGCGTGTGCCGCGCCGATCCGTTCTCCAGTGATGTCAATGAAAGGTCCCGAGTATCGCCGTGCGCGCCGCCCCGAGTAAATCGGACTGGGCCTATTCGAATGGCCGCGGCGCGCGCACCGCCTACTTCACATCGTAACGCAGCAACGGTCGCCCGTTCAGCGGTTGCACGGCCCGCGCATTGTGCGAGTAGCGCATCCGGAACGCGGTGATGTCGTCCGCGGACAGTTCGACCGGCTCGGCCAGTACGTACCATTCGACGTTTTCGGTCAACGGCGGCGTCGTCAGCGAGCCGAGATAGTGATAGTAGGTATTCGCATCGACCGGCATCAGCGCCGCCGCGCGGAACGACGGCAGGCTAGCGGTGTCGCCCGTCTTGAGCGCGTCCATCACGGCCGCGAACTGCGCATTTTCGGCGCCCCTGCGATAGAGCACCGCGACGACGGCCAGGCGCCCGTCCTGCGCGCGTAGCACGAAATGCCCCTCGATCGGATAGGTGCGACCGTCGAGCGTGTGCTCCGACGGCGAATGGAAATGGATCTGCTGAAGCCTGAAATGCCGCCCGCGAATCGTCGCGCTCCCGGCAGCCGGCACGATCTGGATCGTATGGCCATTGTCGATCGCCTTCGCACGCGTATCGGCGATATGCATGCCGATCGCGTTGTTCTCGTCGGCATATCGGGTCGCTTGCGTTACCGTGCCCGGGTCGATGGCGACCGGCGACTGCGCATCGCCGGATTCCAGATGCCACTCGCGCTGGTGGTCGTAATCGAAGCCCGGGTCGGCCGGCGCGGCGCTCGCCGACGGAAAGGCTTCGGCCGCATGTGCGGGCGGCATCGTCGCCGTCACCGCACAGAGTGTTGCGGTGACAAGCCGGAACATCGCGGTTCGTGTCACGTTCATTTTCGAGTACTGAGTGTTATTGGATGAAGAGGAAGCGAGGCGGGCGAACGTCCGCTCGATCATCCTTGGCGGGTCGTTCTGACGCAGCGCAGCATGCATTGTCCGCAGGATGCCGCTGCCCGTGGTCCGATACTGCGCGCGGCATCGGTGGGACCGGTCCGATATACGCGATTGCGCACGCGCATGCGGCACGGTCCGCGCACGGCGCGGCGCTTGCGGCAGAACGCGCGTGTCCGGGCACGGCCGGCGAACCGCGCTCGACGCGCACGCATCCGGGCTGCATTTTCAGACTGGGCCGATTCCCGCGATGCACCTGCAACCTCACAATCATTCCGCCGGCATGTCCTTCTCCTCCGGGAACACGGGCATGCCGCGCATCCAGGAGATAGTCGATATTCATCCCGCCTTCCCGGCGGGATCTTTTTCGCGCGACACTCGGCTGTCATGCGCGCATCGAGTCCGCTCATGAGTTCTGATCCCTTCGCGCAGCGCGGGCGCATCGAAACCGCGACTTCCTCGCCGGACCAACGACGCGACAGCGCCGCACCCGGCTTCGGATCAACCGGCGCGAGCCGACGGCGGATGCTGGCCCGCAGGCCCGACGCACACGATCCGCGCATGACCCGCCGACATCCGCCCTGTACGCGCCGCGCATGACCGACGACTCGACGCTCATCATTGGCCTCCTGACGATCGACCATCCGTCCCGCCATGCATTCGACGATCGGCTACGGCGGGCCGGTCACGGCTACGATCGCCTGCGGATCGACGACATCCTGCGGCGAGCCGGCTATCGCCCCGTGCGCTTCGAATACCTGCCCGAGCTGCTGGCGGCCTGCGACATGCGGCCCTTCGACCTGCTCGTCGTGCAATGCGAAACGCCGTGCTACCGAACCAGCGAAGCCATCCGCACGCTGCGTGCGCGCTTCTCGGATTCGATGCCGATCCTCGTGACCAGCCAGACCGACGGCGCCACGGCGCAGATACTCGCGTTCGAGGCCGGTGCGAACGAATACCTGCCCTATACGTCTCGCCCCGAGACGATCGTGTCGAGCGTGGCGATGTGGCTGCGCTGGGCCCACTACCGAATGACCAGCCACCGGCGCTGGCGCATCGGCGGCTTCGAGTTCGATACCGGCAATCGTGCGGTCCGTGTCGACGGCCGCGAACACGTACTGACCGAGAAACATTTCCAGATCGCGACGGCGCTCTTCATGAACGTCGGCCGGCCGCTGTCGCGCGCGCATTTGAGCCAGCTCGTCTGGGGCTCGCTCGTCGCGGTGGCGAGCCGCCGCCTCGACACGCATATCACGAACCTGCGCGACCGGCTCAAGCTGGATGGCCGGCACGGCTTGCGGCTGCTCACCGTCTATGGATTCGGCTACCGGCTCGTCGAATCCGGGCCCGAAGCGGACGGCCCGGAATAGGCGCACGCAGCCTCGTGCTGCCGCGCGGCACACCGCTTCGCGTGCATTTGCCCCGTGACTGGCAACAAAGCCGGTTCCACGTGACGGGCGGCCCCGATGACCGCACCGCGATCGGTCTCGCTTATCATGGCGAAACCTTCCCCGCCCGCCCCGTGCCACGATGGATCATCGCGCCGCCGCAGACCGCCGCCGTCCCGCCTCTCGCACGCCCATCGGCCGCCGCCAGCGCACGCTGCTGTATGCCGGCGGCGTCGGCGTGACGCTCGCGGTGCTGGTCGCGAGCGGGTCGCTGCTGTATGCGATGGGCCGCGACTACGTGCAGGAACGGTATACGCAGTTCGCGGTGCGCCAGTTCTTCGTCCGGTTCGAGTTCAACCTGCGCGCGACCGGCATGGACACGCTGGTCACGCACGAGGAAGCGGTCTGGAACACGCGCGCGACGGATCCGGCGCTGGCGGCGCAACTCGCCGACGGGCATGGCCGCCTCGTGCTGCAGGGCAGCCCGCGGTTTCCACCGGTGCTCGCCATCGCCGACCTGTCGCCCGCGCAGCCCGCCGCGTCGTACGGCCGCGATCTCGCGATGGCCAGCGACATGAGCTATCGGGTCGGCGCATACGTGGCGAAGCAGGAAGCCGATCGCGCGATCGCCGGCTACGCGTACGACCCGAATCGGCGTTTCGCGCTCATCATCCCGCGGCCCGAGCCAGCCGATCCGCTGGCCTCGACCGGCGCCGCAGACGTCGCCGCATTGCTCGACAAGCTCGCGCCCGGCCTCGAGCCCGCGCCGGCCGGGCGCTACGTGTGGCACGCGCCCGCCTACGACCCGATCCAGCGGCGCGACGTGTTCCGGCTCGTCGGCACCGCGTACGACGGCGGCCGGCCGCGCGTCGTGTTCGTGTCGACGCTGCCGACGGACCTGCTGCGCGAACGGCTCGCCGGCCGCGACGAGGGCGACGCCGCGATCATCGCCGACTCGGCCGGCCGCACGGTGCTGCGCGCCGGTGCCGCGGCACGCGACGACGCGGCGGCGATCGTCGAGCGGCTGGTAGCCGCCGCGCGCGCGGTGCGCACCGACGGCCCGCATCCCGCGCATCAGTCGGGCGACTTCTCGTTGAGCCAGCGCATCGCCGGCACCGACTGGATACTCGTCCAGTCGTTCTCGACACGCTCGATGCTGGCGGCGCTCGCCCGGCGCGTCGGCTGGTACGCGGCGCTGATGACGATCGCGCTCGGGCTCGCGTGGGCGATGCTCGTGCTGTTCGACCGCAAGGTGCTGAAGCCCGACGACGCGCGCACGCGGCGCATCGTCGAGAGCGAGAACCTGAACCGGACCATCGTCGAAGCGGCGCCGTCCGGCATCGTGCTGCTGTCGCTCGACGACGGCGCGGTGCTGCTGCAGAACGACACGATGCGCGCGTACGACGCCCGCGCGGCCGGCGACGCATCGCTCGCCGCGCGGCTGTTCGCACGCTTCGACCGGTCGCCCGGCGCGAACGCGTGGCAGCCCGACCTGCACGTGCCGCTGCCGACTGCGCAGGGCGATACCGTCGATCTGCTCGCGACGCTCGTGCGCACCCGCTATCGCGACGCGGACGTGCTGCTCTGCAACGTGTCCGACATCACGTCGCAGAAGGCCGTCGAACGCCACCTCGACGACGCGCGCCGGGCCGCCGACGCGGCCAACGACGCCAAATCCGCGTTCCTCGCGACGATGAGCCACGAGATCCGCACGCCGCTGAACGCGATCCTCGGCAACCTCGAGCTGATCGGCCGCGAGCCGCTGACCGGCACGCAAAGCGAGCGCCTGCATACGGTGGAAGGCGCGTCGTCGACGCTGCTCGACCTGATCAACGACATCCTCGACCTGTCGAAGATCGAGGCCGGCCAGATGACGATCGAGGCGATCCCGTTCGACCTCGCGGAGACGATTCGCCAGACCGGCGCGATGTTCGAGCCGCTCGCGGCGGCCAAGGGCCTGCAGTACGACATCGTCGTCGACGATGCGCTCGCGCCGCGCTACGTCGGCGACCCGACCCGCATCCGGCAGATCGCCGCGAACCTCGTCGCGAATGCGATCAAGTTCACGAGCCGCGGCGAGGTCACGCTCGAGGTGTATCTGCGCGACGATACCGATCCCGCGTCGCCCGTCGCGATCGGCGTCAGCGACACCGGCATCGGGATGACCGATGCGCAGCGCGCGTCGCTGTTCAAACCGTTCACGCAGGCCGACACGTCGATCTCGCGCCGCTTCGGCGGCACGGGGCTCGGGCTCGCGCTGACGAAGCGGCTCGCGACGATGATGGACGGCACGATCGATGTCAAAAGCGAAGCGGGCCTCGGCAGCACCTTCGTCGTCACGCTGCCGCTGCACGCCGCGACCGATGCCGCCTCCGCGCAGCATGACGACGCCGACGACACAGCCGCACTGCCGGCGCTCGCCGCGCGCGTGCTCGTGGTCGACGATCATCCGGTGAACCGCACGCTGCAGCAGAGCCAGCTCGCCGCGCTCGGCTATGCGGCCGACGCGGCCGACGACGGCGCCGCCGCGCTGCGCCGCTGCGCGGACACGCGCTATGACCTCGTGCTGACCGATCTCAACATGCCGGGCATGGACGGCTACACGCTTGCGCGTGTGCTGCGCGCGCAGTATCCCGACCTGCCGGTGGTCGCGAGCACCGCCCATGCGAGCGCCGACGAGCGCGCGCGCTGTGCCGAAGCCGGTATCGTCGCCGTGCTCGTGAAGCCCGTGCTGCTGGATACGATCGACCGCACGGTGCGGCGCTTCGCGAACGTCGCCACCGCGCGCCCGCGTGCCTCCGCGCTGATCGACCTGGCCGAGGGCCCGTTGCCGCCGGACGTGCAGGTCCTGCTGACCGACAGCGTCGAGCGCTCGCTCGCGGCGATCCGCGCCGCGCTCGCGAATGACGATCTCCGCGCGCTGCGCGACGAGCTGCATGCGCTGCGCGGCGCGTTCGCGACGATTCACGAGCATGCGGTGGCGGACGCCGTGGGCGACATGCAGGACGCCGTGCGCGCCGGCAACACAGCATCGCTCGCCACGTTGTTCACCGACACCGAACGCCTCGCACGCGAAGCGCTGCGGCGGCGTACGGCGCAAGCGCCGACAACCTGACCGGCGCGCGCCGGACTACCGCTTCCCTCGCCCGTCGTCGCGACCGGAGTCGGACTGGGCCGATCGCCGCACGCGACGCCGGCCGGCACGATGGCCACGTCGCCCGTGGATATCGCATCGGCCACGCGCCGTTTCCACGATCCGCATTTTGAATGGATGGCAGCGAAGCCGCCGTTCATGCGCCGAAGCAACGCAACGCTGATCCTCACCCGCATGGCTTCACTTTCAGCCTGGTCCGATTGGATGACGCGAGCGTTGACGGTAAGCTCTCCTGACATGATGCCGGCGACGATCGTTGCGATCCGGCAGGGAGCCGACTGAGGCGCGGGCGTTGGTGGTGGTCGGTGGGCGCGGCCACGACAGAGATGGGTGATGGTGTTGATACATACACGCTGCCAGATGCGAGCACCAAGCGCCCGCCCCTCAGTCCGTCGTTTCCGTTGCCACGCAGGCCGCATGTGCCGTGTCACGGTCCGGCTGCGCGTATGCGCCAGCAGTGCGTCCGCAGGACGCATGGGTGTCCCCTCCCGTCGAATCGCCGCTTTGCCGTCCCCTCAACGGTTCCCGGTGTCACCGTATTCGACCCGCATGTCTTCCGTTTCCCGCCTTCCGACCCACGATACGCGCGCCACAACTCTGCGGTGCCGCCCGACATGCGCGCCGGATTGCCGCGATGGCGCGTGCCGGGCCGATCCGCATGCCTGCGCCGGCTCGCATTCGTCCCGCAAGCGGACGCCTGATGTACGGCGCGCCCCGCGCTGGCCAGCGTGTAGGACTGGCCCTACGCAGAAGGCCGGGCGATTCAGCCTCGGACGACATATTCGAACGCGTTCAATTCTTACCATGCTTTCAGATACCTCACACACTGAAAGGAGTAGGGATATGAACAAGACGTACCGCAATATCTGGAACGCCGCGACGGGCACGTGGACGGCTGTCGCCGAAACGGCGAAATCGCATTCGAAGGGTTCGGCGCGCGTCGCGCGCAAGGCCGTGGTTGCGCTCGCGCTGAGCGGCGCGGGTATCGGCGGCGCGTTCGCAGCCGATGCGTGTACGACGGCGGATGGCGAAGACGGCGCGCTCGATGCGGCCGGCGTGTGCAAAATCGGCAACACGATGAGTCCGCGTTCGATCGGTACCACTGCGGCGCTCGATGATGCGTACATCAAGGTAAATGGTACTGCCGGCGCTACAGCCACCGCAGCCGGAGCCATCGCAATCGGCAACAACGCGAATGCCAATGCAACCGGAGCGGTCTATCAAGCGGTGGCAATTGGTGCAAATGCAACAGCCGCCGGCAATAGCCTTGCGGTAGGCAGCGGCGCAAAGTCCGGGAATCGTGCGGTTGCGATCGGTGGTAATGCTCATGCGGAACTCAACGGCGCTACCGCAGTTGGTTATCTGGCTAGCGCGTCGGAGGGCAGTGCAACCGCCATCGGTTACGGAGCCAAAGCACTCAACGTTCAATCGTTCGCGCTCGGCGCCGGTTCCACCGCGCAAGCCGATAGCAGCATCGCACTTGGTGCTGGTGCCGTCTCCGATCGAGACAACAGCTTGTCTATTGGCAACGCGACACTGCAACGCCAGATCACCAACATGGCCGCCGGCACGCAGGACACCGACGCCGTGAACGTGTCGCAGCTCTCGCCTGTCTTGACCGCACTCGGCGGCGGCGCGACGATCGATCCGACGACGGGTGCCGTCACCGGCCCGACGTACACCCTTGCGAACGGCGGCACGCAGACCACCGTCGGCGGCGCGCTCGGCGCACTCGACGGCAACATCACGACCATTAACAACAAGCTTGCCACGGCCGTCACCGACGATTACTTCAAGGTCGACACGGCATCCGGCACCACCGCAGCACAAGCGGCTGGCAGCGCGATCGCCGTCGGTGCGAATGCGCAAGGCACCGGCGTAGCCGCAACGGCCGTCGGCAACAACACGGTCGCGAACAGCCGCAACAGTTCCGCGTTCGGTTTCGGCGCGGAGGCTATCGGCGGGACCGGCACCACCACAGGTGCGGCCACCGCAGTCGGTGCGTACGCATCGGCCACCGGCTATCACTCGTCCGCCCTCGGCGTCGGTGCAGTCGCATCGGGTGCGGAGTCGGTTGCGCTCGGCGTCAACTCGCTCGCCGATCGCGACAACAGCGTATCGGTCGGCAACGCCACACAGCAACGCCAGATCACCAACATGGCCGCCGGCACGCAAGCCACCGACGCCGTGAACGTGTCACAGCTCGAACCCGTTGTAACCGCACTCGGCGGCGGCGCGTCGATCGACCCGACGACGGGTGCCGTCACGGGCCCGACGTACACGCTCGTGAACGGCGGCACGCAGCATACCGTCGGCGACGCGCTCGGCGCGCTCGACGGCGAACTGACGACCGCCAAGGGCGACATCACGAAGAACGCGACCGACATCACGAACATCAACAATCAGCTCGGCGACCTGACGAGCGGCACGATCGGCATCGTGCAGCAGGCGAGCGCTGGCGCGGACATCACGGTCGGCGCGAGCAATGACGGCGCGGCCGTGAACTTCACGGGCACCGCGGGCGACCGCAAGCTGACCGGCGTGGCGGCAGGCGACGTGTCGGCCGCGAGCAACGAAGCCATCAACGGCTCGCAACTGCACGGCGTGTCCGAAAGCGTCGCATCGGCAATCGGCGCCGGCTCGACCGTCAACCCGGACGGCTCGATCACGGCACCGAGCTTCACGGTCGGCGACGGCAACGGCGGCACGACCATCGTTCACAACGTCGGCGACGTCGTGACGAACCTCGACGGCCGCGTGACGAGCAACGAAGGCGATATCGCGAAGCTCGCGGACCAGATCGGCAGCGGCACCGTCGGCCTCGTCCAGCAGGACGCGACGACGCGCAACATCACGGTCGCGAAGGACACGGACGGCGCGGTCGTCGACTTCACCGGCACCGCAGGCGAGCGCAAGCTGGCCGGCGTCGCGGCGGGCGACGTGTCGGCGACGAGCAACGAAGCCGTCAACGGCTCGCAGCTGCACGGCGTGTCGGACAGCGTCGCGTCGGCGATCGGCGGCGGCTCGACCGTCAACCCGGACGGGTCGATCACCGCACCGAGCTTCACGGTCGGCGACGGCAACGGCGGCACGACCGTCGTTCATAACGTCGGCGACGCGGTGACGAACCTCGACGGCCGCGTGACGAACAACGAAGGCGCGATCACGACGATCAGCAACCAGCTCGCGGCAGGCGAAATCGGCCTCGTCCGCCAGGATCCGGCGACCGGCGCGATCACGGTCGGCGCGGCCACCGGCGGCACGTCGGTGAGCTTTGCCGGCACGGGCGGCCCGCGCACGCTGAGCGGCGTCGGCAACGGCGTGAACGACGACGACGCAGTGACGATCGCGCAGTTGAAGGCGACCGGCCTGATCGACTACACGGGCAAGGAAATCGCGGCCGTGGTCTATGACGGCATCGACCTCGACAGCGTGACCTTCGGCGGCACGAACGGCACGGCGCTGCACAACGTCGCGCCGGGGCTGATCGCGTCGGGCAGCATGGACGCGGTGAACGGCGGCCAGCTGTACGCGATGCAGCAGGACTTCGCGCAGCAGTACGGCCAGTTGAGCGGCCAGCTGGGCGACCTGTCGAATCGCGTCGGCGATCTCGAAACCGGCGGCGGCTCGGGCGGTGGTTCGGGTGGCGGCATGGGTCCCGGCACGGGCGCCGGCGGCGACGGGTCGCTCGTGGTCGGCAGCGGCTCGAACGCGTCGGGCGAGAACAGTTCGGCCATCGGCCAGGGCTCGGTTGCCACGGGCGACAACGGCACGGCCATCGGCCAGGGCTCGGTTGCGTCGGGCGACAACGGTACGGCCATCGGCCAGGGTTCCGTCGCCGGCGAGAACGGCACGGCCATCGGCCAGGGTTCGAGCGCAACCGGCAACGGTTCGGTCGCGATCGGCGCGGGCTCGAAAGCGGACGAAGCCAACACCGTTTCGTTCGGTGACGGCACCGCGGAAGGCAATCGCCGGCTCGTCAACGTCGCGGACGGTATCAACGCGAACGACGCGGCGACGAAGGGCCAGCTCGACCGTGCGATGGACGCAGTGGACCAGCGCTTCGGCGAAACCAACCGCATGATCAACGACGTCGCGAAGAACGCGTACGCCGGCGTGGCCGCGGCGATGGCGATGCCGAACCTGACGCCGTCGCAGCCGGGCAAGACCGTCGTCGCGGTCGGCGCCGCGAACTACAAGAGCGGCTCGGCAGTGGCGGCCGGCGCGACCTACCGGACGCGCGACGGCAAGTGGCTGATGAACGGCGCGCTGTCCGTCACGTCGACGGGCGATGCAGGCGTGCGTGCCCAGGTCGGCTACGAGTTCTGACCGGCCGGCTCCGCGATTCGACCCGATTCGCGGAGCAACGGAGCGAAAGCGGGGGGAGCGATCCCTCCGCTTTTTCGCCCGACGGCCGGTGGCGGTTCCTTGCGAGCCGCCACCGGCCGTCGGTGCGAGGGTGTCATGGCGGGGCCGCGAGGCCGGCCGCGACCGCACCCTCGCGCCGGCGCTCGACAGGCATTTATGCAGAACGACGAAACGCGCCCCGCATGGTGCGGCGCGACAATCGAGACCAACATGATGAAAAGCTTCCCCATCCGCGTGATCATTGCCGACGACCATCCGGCCGTCGTCGTCGGCGCCCAGTACGAACTATCGACATCGAGCACCGTGGCGGTCGTCACGACCGCGCACGATTCGACGGCGCTGATGGACGCGCTCGCCGCCCATCCGTGCGACGTGCTCGTATCGGACTACGCGATGCCGGGCAACGAATACGGCGACGGAATCACGCTGTTCAGCGCGGTCGTGAAGCGCTACCCGAACCTGAAGATCGTCGTGATGACGATGCTGGAAAACGCCGTCGCGCTGCGTGCGCTCATCGATCTGGGGATCCATTGCCTCGTCAGCAAGTCGGACATGACCAATCACCTGACGATGGCGATCCACGCGGCCTATACGAACGGCCGGTATCTGTCGCCGTCGATGGACCGCGCGCTGCGCCAGCTCGGCACCGTCGGCGGCAAGACGCCCACGCTGTCGGTGCGCGAGGTCGAAGTGGTGCGGCTGTTCGCGTCGGGGCTCTCGGTGAACGAGATCGCGGACAAACTGAACCGCAGCAAGAAAACGATCAGCACGCAGAAAAGCTCGGCGATGCAGAAGCTCGGCCTCGAGCGCGACGTCGACGTGGTGCGCTACGCGATTGCGTGCGGCCTGGTCGCCGATCCGGGCAGCGCGGCCGCGCTGGTCGACACGACCTCCTGACCGCGTGGCGGCGTCCGCTGGCCGCCCGCCGCCGATCGCCGGCCGCTACGCCGACCGCTGACTATCGGCGTTTGCTCGCACGGCCGCGGCCGCGAGCAAACGCCGGCGCTCAGGCGCCGGCGCCCGGATTCCCGTCGTTCCCTTCCCCGCCCGCTTCTTCCCCGCCTTTCCCCTCGCTGCCCGACGCGGCCACGATGCCGTGCTCGATCGCGTAGCGCAGCAGGTCGATGTCCTTTTCGATACTGAGCTTCTGCATCGCGCGCGACTTCTGCGTGCTGATCGTTTTCTTGCTGCGGCTCAGCCTTTCTGCAATTTCGTTGATCGTCAGCCCCGACGCATACAGCCGCACGACCTCGATCTCGCGGGTGCTCAGGGTGGGCGCCTGATCGACGAAGCGTGCACTCGAATGCGCGGACAGCGTGCGCACGACCTTGTCGACCGACGGCGAATAGTAGCTGCCGCCCGTCGCGGCTGCATGAATCGCGGGAATCAGGTGATCGACGGTATCGGACTTGCTGACGATGCAGCCGACGCCGAGCCGCACCAGCGCACCGATGACGGCCGCGTTGTCGAGCATGGTCAGCACGACCAGCTTGACGTCCGGATAGCGGCGCTGAAGGTAGGAAAAGAGTGCGATGCCGTCGCCGTGCTCGTTGGCGGGCATCGCGTAATCGGACACGAGCACGTCGCATGCGCCGTCGTCGAGCAAGCGGATCAGCTCGGTCGAATTGCCGGCCTTGCCCGCGAGATGAATCGTCGGCACCGACGACAGGCCGTGCTCGACGCCGACGAGCATTGCCGGGTGGTCGTCGGCCAGTACCACGCGTATCTGATAGCTTCCCATAGTCGTCCGGGTTCACCGCTGTCGAGGCGGCGTACGGCCGCCCGGTTGCCGGCGCCGGCGCGACCGCGCGTGGCCGGATCTGGATTCGGCGCTATCTTCGCATGAAACCGGGGCGTGATCCACGGATCGGGCGCGGGCCGCCGACACCCGCCACCCCGCCCCAAAAAGAAACAGGCCGCCGGCTCTTCTGGAGCCGGCGGCCTGAAGCCTGCCAGGGAAGCCGGCACGCGCCGATCCCGCCGCGTGCCGCCCGCGCGCCGGTTCATGGCCGGCGCCGGCATGACGGGTGCCGGATAACCGGCGCCACGCGATGCGTTACTGCACGTCGAGACGGATCTCGACGCGGCGGTTCTGCGCGCGACCTTCTTCCGTCGCGTTCGATGCGACCGGGTCCGACGCGCCGAGGCCTTCGGCCACGAACGAACGCGCCTGCAGCCCGTTCGCGCGCAGGTAGTTCACCACGGTGCGCGCCCGTGCCTCCGACAGCGCACGATTGTGCGCCGCGCCGCCCGTCGAATCGGTGAAGCCGGTGACGGCGACACGCGCGAACGGCACGCCGCGGTTCACCGCGAGGAAGCGGTCGAGATCGTTGCGGGCCCGCGACGTCAGCGCCGCGCTGTCGGTCGCGAAGTTCGCGTCGCCCTGCAGCAGCACCTGGCGCTGCTGCACCGGTTGCGGCTGCGGCGCGGGTTGCGCTTGCGGCTGTGCCTGCGGCGCCGGCTGCGCGACCGGTTGCGGCTTGCCGCACATGAACGTGATCTCGCGCGGATCCTTCATCGGCGCGCGGCTATACACGCGATCGATCATCTCGAGCGGCGTGAAGCCCTTGCCCTGGCAGAACTCTTCCGCCGCGCGAGCACACGAATTGGCGCTGCCGAGCAGCCCGTCGCAGCTCACGCGGAACGCGCGGTCCGGCTGGCCCGGGATCGACACCGCACGAATGTCGTAGGTCAGCCCGGATTGGGTCGTACAGGCGCCGAGCGCCATCGCGATCGCGCCGATCGACGCGGCGCGCAACAACAAGGTTTTCATGGTCATGATGAAACGTCCGCCCGAAGGTGGACGCCCGATTGAATTGGAATGAATGGAATGCGGGAAGCGGCGTCACGCGGGCGGAGCGGCGCGAACCGCCCCGCCCTGCGCGATTACCACTGGTACGACGCACCCACGCCGACGGTATTGCCGCCGCTCGACAGACCCACGCCGGCCTTCATCTTCAGGTTCTGCGTGATGCGGGCTTCGCCGCCGAACGCCACTGCCTGATAGCCCTTGTAGGTCGCGCCGCCGACACCGAACGACAACGTCTTGCCCGGATCGACACCCGGAATCATCGTCAGCGCCGTGGCGGCCGCGATGCCCGAGTACGCGTTCTTCGACACGTCGTTGATCTGCCCTTGCAGACCGCCCACCGCGCGGTCGAGCTGACCCTTCGACGCCGCGTCGTTCGCGTTGATACCGTCCGCGATGTTGACGATCCGGCGGTTGCCTTCGTCGGTGCCGTTGCCGAACGAGACCGTGTTGGCTTCGTTCGCCACCGAGCCGGCGCCGATCGCGACGGACTGGTTGCCCGACGCGTTCGCACCGCTACCGATCGCGGTCGCGCCTTCGCCGGTGCTCGATGCACCCGAGCCGATCGCCGTGCCGTTGTCCTTCAACACGTTCGAACCCGACCCGATCACCGTGCCGTTGTTCGCCCCGCCGCCGACGTTCGCGCCCGAACCGGCCGCCGTGTTGCCCGTGCCGGTGCCGGCGTTGGCCGCGGTCGAATCCGCATCGCCGGTGCCGGCGAAGTACGGGTTGTCGCCCGAACCGCCACCGCCGCCGCCGCCGCCGCCGTTGCCCGGATTCTGCTCGAGGGCACCGACACGATCGTCGAGACCGCTGAACTGGTCACGCAGGTCGCTCAACTGGCCATAGTTCACCGCGTCGTACTTGTTCACGCCGTCCGCGACGTTGGTCAGCACCACCGGCGCCGCCGCCGTCCCGCCCAGCGTCACCGAACCGTAGTTCGGCGTGCCGTCGGCGTTCAGGTCGTAACGCACCGCGAGCGGATCGGTCGCGCCGTACGCGGCCGCGGCCTGGACGGCCTCGGCAACGGTCTTGTACTTGTAACCGTTCACCTCGATCGCCGTGTCCGCGAGCTTGCCGTCCGCGTCGACCGTCGTGCCGCCGCCGATCACGTCAGCGACGCTCTGCGCCGTGCCGTACAGCTGCGAACCGTTCACCGCGTCCTTGCTCGTCGCGTTCACCGCGCCCGCGGCCACGCCGGTCAGCACGCGGTCGCCCGCCGTGCCCGCGAAGTCCACGAGCGTGCCGTCCGTGTCCTTCGCGACCGTGATGTCGCGCGTCGTCCCGTCCTGCTGGACCAGACCGATCGAGCCGTCCGCCAGGCTGTTCGAGATGTTCGTGATCGCGTCGCCGACGTTGTTGAACGTCTGGTTGTTGACCACGTACGTCGGGCTCGTCACGCTGCCGTCCGCGCCGACGGTCGAACCGCCGCCCAGCGAGTCGGCCACGCTTTGCGCCACGCCGTGCAACTGCGCGCCATTCACCGCGTCCGTGCTGGTGGCGCTCACCGCGCCCGCCTTCACGTTCGTGATCGTCGTGCCGTTCGCGCCAGCCAGCGTGATGCGGTCGAAGTTCGCCGAGCCGTCCGCGTGCTTGTCGTACGTCACCGCGAGCGACGCCAGGCCCGAACCCGGGTTGGTCGGATCGACCGGTGCGACGAGACCCGCGTCCTGAAGCTGGCCGAGGTTCACTGCATCGTTACGCGCCACACCGTCGGCGACGTTCGACACGCGCACCGGGCCGCTACCGTTACCCAGCGACACCGAGCCGTAGTTCGGCGTGCCGTCCGCGTTGCGGTCGTACGTCACCGCAGCGATCGACTGACCCGTCACCGGATCCACCAGGCCCGAATCGGCCAACTGGTTCTTGATGACCGTGATGTTGGTCGTGTTGTCCACGACCCGGCCATCGAGGTTCGCCAGCGCGTCGCCCACGTTGTGGTAGTCCGCCTTCTGCGATGCGTCCGCCGGATCGGCCAGCGAGTACGTCGGGTTCGTCACGCTGCCGTCCGCGCCGACGGTCGAACCGCCGCCCAGCGAATCGGCCACGCTCTGCGCGGTGCCGTACAGCTGCGAGCCGTTGATCGCGTCCTTGCTGGTCGCGTTCACCGCGCCCGCCGCCACGTTCGTGAGCGTCGTGCCGTTCGCGCCGCCCTTCAGCGTGATCTGGTCGAAGTTCGCCGAATCGTCCGCATGCTTGTCGTACGTCACTGCCAGCGAAGCCAGGCCTGCACCCGGGTTCGTCGGATCGATCGGCGCGACCAGGCCCGCGTCCTTCAACTGCGCCACGTTCACCGCGTCCGTGTCGTCCGTACCGGCCGCCACGTTCTTCAGTTGAACCGGCGCGGCCGCACCCACACCACCCAGCGTCACGGTGTCCTTCGCCGCGCTGTCGTACACCACCGCCAGCGATTGGCCCGTAATCGGATCGATCACGCCACCGTTCTGCAGCGAGTCTTCCAGCGAACCGACACGCGTGTTCGTCGCGAACAGCTGCGAACCATTGACCGCGTCCGTGCTCGTCGCCGACAGATCGCCTGCAGCCACGTTGTGGATCGCCACCGGCGTACCGGCGTTGCCCAGCGTGATGCCGGCCTTGGTCGCGTCGTCGTACGTCACCGCCAGCGACGTCAGGTTGCCCTGACCGTCGTCGCCGACCAGGCCCGTGTCCTTCAACTGGCCCACGTTCACGGCGTCGGTGTCACCCACGCCAGCGGCCACGTTCGACAGCGTCACCGGCGTGCCGGTATTACCCAGCGTCACGCGATCCTTCGCCGCGTTGTCGTACACCACCGCCAGCGATTCGCCCGTGGTCGGATCGATCACGCCGCCGTTCTTCAGCGAATCGCTCAGGTCGCCGATGCTCTGGTTCGTCGCGAACAGCTGCGAACCGTTCACCGCGTCCTTGCTCGTCGCCGACAGCACGCCGTCCGCCACGTTGTGGATCGCCACCGGCGTACCGGCGTTGCCCAGCGTCACGCCAGCCTTCGTCGCGTCGTCGTACACCACCGCCAGCGATTCACCCGTGGTCGGGTCGATCACGCCACCGTTCTTCAGCGAGTCGCTCAGGTCGCCGAGGTTCTGGTTCGTCGCAAACAACTGCGAACCGTTCACCGCGTCCGTGCTCGTCGCCGACAGCGTGCCCGCCGCCACATTCGACAGCGTCGTGCCGTTCGCGCCACCCTTCAGCGTGACCTGATCGTAGTTCGGCGAATCGTCCGCGTTCTTGCCGTACGTCACCGCCAGCGAAGCCAGGCCGGTGCCCGGGTTCGTCGGATCGATCGGCGCGACCAGACCCGCGTCCTTCAACTGCGCCAGGTTCACCGCGTCGGTGTCGTCCGTACCGGCCGCCACGTTCTTCAGTTGGACCGGCGCTGCCGCACCCACACCACCCAGCGTCACTTGATCCTTCGCCGTGCTGTCGTATACGACTGCCAGCGATTGACCCGTGATCGGATCGATCAGGCCGCTGTTGTTCAGCGAGTCTTCCAGCGAACCGACACGCGTGTTCGTCGCGAACAGCTGCGAACCGTTCACCGCGTCCGTGCTCGTTGCCGACAGGTCGCCTTCAGCCACGTTGTGAATCGCCACCGGCGTACCGGCGTTGCCCAGCGTGATGCCGGCCTTCGTCGCGTCGTCGTACGTCACCGCCAGCGACGTCAGGTTGCCCTGACCGTCTTCGCCAACCAGGCCCGTGTCCTTCAATTGGCCGAGGTTCACCGCGTCGCTGTCGCCCGTTGCGTCAGCCACGTTCGTCACCTTCACCGGGCCGTTGCCGTCGCCCAGCGTCACCGAACCGTAGTTCGGCGTGCCGTCCGCGTTACGGTCGTACGTCACAGCCGCGATCGGCTGACCCGTCGCCGGGTCGATCAGGCCCGAGCCCTTCAACTGGCTCACGTTCACCGCGTCGGTGTCGTCCGTACCGGCCGCCACGTTCTTCAGTTGAACCGGCGTCGCTGCGCCCGCGCCACCCAGCGTCACGGTGTCCTTCGCCGCGCTGTCGTATACCACCGCCAGCGATTGACCCGTAATCGGATCGATTACGCCGCCGTTCTTCAGCGAGTCGCTCAGGTCGCCGATGCTCTGGTTCGTCGCGAACAACTGCGAACCGTTCACCGCGTCCGTGCTCGTCGCCGACAGATCGCCTGCAGCCACGTTGTGGATTGCCACCGGCGTACCGGCATTGCCCAGCGTGATGCCTGCCTTGGTCGCGTCGTCGTACGTCACCGCCAGCGACGTCAGGCCGCCCTGACCGTCGTCGCCGACCAGGCCCGTGTCCTTCAATTGGCCGAGGTTCACCGCGTCGCTGTCGCCCGTTGCGTCAGCCACGTTCGTCACCTTCACCGGGCCGTTGCCGTCGCCCAGCGTCACCGAACCGTAGTTCGGCGTGCCGTCCGCGTTACGGTCGTACGTCACAGCCGCGATCGGCTGACCCGTCGCCGGATCGAGCAGGCCCGAACCCCTCAACTGGCTCACGTTCACTGCGTCCGTATCGGCAACACCGGCCGCCACGTTCGACAGCGTCACCGGCGTGCCCGCGTTGCCCAGCGTCACGGTGTC